>CAZBOC010000005.1:0-24786 GCA_964493225.1 uncultured Caulobacterales bacterium
AGCAACTGATTTGTAATCAGTAGGTCCGCGGTTCGAGTCCGTGTGGGGGCACCACCGGATCAATACCTCAAGCTGCGTGCGGCCGGAGTTTTTGAGCCCGCGCGGACCGGGCGTGAAACTTCTCCATCGGATTGGGGCGCGGGGCTGCCGCGCCGGCCTGCCGGGCGGAAACGCGGACCGCGCCTGATCGCCCGCTGAAATTGTTTGTAATCGGGACGATTGGACACTAAGGGTCTGGGGCGGAATGCGCTGACCCGCGGCGGCGGCCGCGCCCTCGGGCTCGAACGCGACCTGCGCGGTTTTGCTGAAACTTCAGCATGACGTTTAAATCTGCGGATCTTCGAGCCGACATCGTCACTTCATTTTAAAGACGCGCGTGATCTGTTCCGCGGGGGGCTGCCGGGAGGGCGTGAAATCTCAGGTCATAGAGTGAAGTTCATCGGCTCGGTAAAAACAGCACTCGGAATTTGCGCTCTTTGCGCGGGACTCTGGACGATCGCGGCCTTTGCGGAGGTCGATATCGACGGCGCGCGCGTGTTGCTCGACGAGCAGGGCGCGGCGATCGAACAGGCGGCCGCGTCCCTCGAAGACGCGCAAGCCGCCGATCTTGCGTCCCTGCGCAAGGATCTCGCGGCCCGGCGCGCGGCGATCGAAGGGCTGATCGAGGAAACGACGGAAGAGCGCGACGCCTTGCGGCGCGAGCGCGATCCTGCGCCGGTGGAAGAGGGCGCGGCCCAAGGTCCTGCCGGCGGCGATGAACCGCCCGGCGAGGAAGGCGCGGGCTCCGGGGAAACAGCCTCAGCCGCCGAACGCGTCGACCGTCTTTCCGGCCTCCTTGAGGAGGCCGTCAAGGTGCGCGCCGACCTCGACCGATTATCCGGCCTCGTCGCTGAGCGTGAAAAGCGTCTCGCCCGGCAATCGGGGGTCGACGAGCGCCGCAGCGCCATCGCTGAAATAGAGAGGGCGCTGGAGCAGGAGAACCTGCCGACATCCGATCTCGTCGCGTTTCGCGAACGTTTGCGGGCTGTCAAAGCGGCTGCGGAAGACGCTATCGCGCCGGTTCGCGCGAGCCGCGACGAATTGCGCGCCGACCTCGACCGCCTCGGCCCGCCGCCGGGCGAAGACGCGCCCGCCGAAGCCCCGGAAATCGCCGCCGAACGCGAGGCCCTGACGCGCGCGCTCCTGGAGGAGGACGCGCTCGTGCGTCAGTCGGAGCTCAATGTCGCTGAAATCGACCGCCTCCTGAATGAAATCACGGCGCGCCGGCGCGACCAGTTCTACAACGCGATTTTCGAGCGCGGCGCCTTCCCGTTTGCGCCGGCGACCGTGGGCTCGGCCGCTGTCAGTTTCCTGGCCGGCGTCGAACAGTTGTGGGACGGCGTTGAAGCGTGGCGGGCCGAACTGGAGGCCGAGGGACGCGAACGCCGCGCCTATGGCCTGATCGTCATCAGCGTCGTCGTCGGGGTCTTTCTGTTCGGGCCGACGCGGCGCTGGGCGAGCGGGGCCATTCTCTCCGGCCTCGAGGAATTGGAGCCGACGCCGGGGCGGCGCGCCGGCGCCGCGATGATCAGGATCCTGACGCGCGTCGTCCCCGGCGTGATCGCGGGGGCTGTCGTCCTCGAAACGCTGAAGTCGCAGGGCGCCATAGACGCGACGACGGCGCCGGTCGCGCGGGACATCTGGTTCGGCTTGCTGGCGCTCCTGACGGTCGACGCCGGCGCCTCCGCCGTGTTCGCGCCAAAGCGGCCCGGCTGGCGACTCGTGCCCCTGCAGAATCTTTCGGCGGGGATCGTCCGCAGCGCGCTAATTCTTCTGGTCGTGCTCTACTTTCTCGATCGCGTCCTCGGGGTCGGGGCTGGCGTCTATGGCGGCGATCGGGAACTCGCCCTCGTTCAGAGCGCCGGCTTTTCCGTCGCCATGGCGCTCGTATTGCTGCTCCTCTCCAGAAAATCCGTATGGAAACTTGAAGAGAGGCGCGCCGACGCCTTCGACGACGACACGAAAATGCTCTGGCGCAATGCCCGCCGGATACTCCGTGTTCTCGCCTTCGGCATCATAGCCGCGGCGTTTTTGGGATATGTCGCGCTCGCCCATTATGGCGCGACGCGCATTTTCATGCTCGCCGGTCTCGTCGCATTCGGCCTTTTCGTGCGATTGATCGCCCACGAACTGATCCGCGCCGCGGATCGCACGCTCGCTGCGGACAAGCCCGGCGCAATCGTCGGCGAGAGCGAGCAGGAGCATCTCGTCTTCTTCTGGATCGGCGCCTTCATCGATCTGACGATCGTCCTTGTTCTGGCCCCTGTCGCCTTCCTCGCGCTCGGCGCCGAGTGGGCGGACGTGCGCGACACGATCGCGGACGCCTTTTTCGGCTTCAAGATAGGCAACGTGACCGTTTCGATCGCGCAGATTTTCTCTGCGATCGGCGTTTTCGTGCTCATACTCGGCGTGACGCGCTTCATCCAGCGCACCGGTGAAAAACGATTCTTTCCGCGTACGCGGATGGATATCGGCGTGCAGAACTCGCTGAAGACGCTCATCGGTTATGTCGGGCTCGTCTTCGCGTTCATCTCCGGGGTGAGCCTTCTCGGCTTCAATCTCTCCAATCTCGCGATCATAGCCGGCGCCCTGTCCGTGGGCATCGGTTTCGGCCTCCAGAGCATAGTGAACAATTTCGTCTCCGGGCTGATCCTTCTCTTCGAGCGTCCCATCAAGGTGGGCGACTGGATCGTGACGAGTTCCGGTGAAGGAACGGTCAGAAAAATCAGCGTCCGGTCCACCGAAATCGAGACCTTCGACCGGTCCTCGGTGATCGTTCCGAACTCGGAGCTGATCTCCGGCGCCGTTACGAACTGGACGCACAAGAACAAGATCGGGCGGGTCATTGTCCCCGTCGGCGTTTCCTACCAGTGCGACGCTGAAACGGTCATCAGGCTTCTGGAAGAGGTCGCCGAGGAGAGCGGCGTTCTGATGCGCTATCCCGAGCCCTACGTATATTTCGACAGCTTCGGCGACAGTTCGCTGAACTTCGAATTGCGCGGCTATCTGCGCGACGTCGGCGCGATTCTTTCCGCGCGGACGGCCCTGCGCGTCGCGATTTTGAAGAAGCTGAAAGCGGCCGGGATCGAAATTCCGTTCCCTCAACGCGACATTCACATCAAGGATGCCGCCTTGCGCGCCGCGGCCAAAGACGCCGAGGGGACGTCGCAGGCCGCCCCCCTCGTGAAGTAACGCCGGCGCGCGGGGCCGGGCGCGGTCGGGGTCGGCGAGGCCGCCAACGGGCTTCGACACCGGGCTCCAACAACGGGCGCCAACAAAAAAGAGGTCCGCCGGCGGCGGGGCGACGCCGCGTCGTAACCGACGGCGGCGAAAATCAGCCTGCGGACGCCCTGGCGCGCTTGCGCGCCTTTTCCCATTTCTTCATATGTGGCAGGAAGAAAAGGTAGATCCCGGTTCCCCAGAGCACGAGAAGAACGAGCCCTGACGGAAAAAAGACGTAGAGCTTCGCCCAGTCGGCGAAGAACGAGCCGTCATGCAGGGACTCGATAATGTCCGAACGGCGATAGGCGACCTGCAGAACCGCGCCGGTCTCGGTGTCGATCTGGGCCTCCCAGTTGTTCTCGCTGACGAATTTGACGACGCCCTTGCCTGGCTTGACGTCGACTCGCGCGAGATTTCGCCAGTCGTCGATTTCCAGCTCGGGAACCGCCTTCGCCGCGGCGAACAGCGCCTCGAAGGACTGGGTCGGAACGCCGTCGGGCGCCGCGCCCACAAGGGTGGGGGGCTGGATCCAGTCGATTTCTTTTTTCACGAGAAGCAGGAGCCCCGCCCCGATCACGACGCCCATCTGGACCATGATGAGCACCGATCCCCAATGGTGGACTTTGCGCAACAGCGCCTGCGCCTTCATTATTCCTCCGTATGCGAAAATACCTCGTCGCGGCGGAACGCTCCTAGTCCCCGGCGGGCTCGCCGGCTTGTCCGGCCGCGTCGTATTTCGCGAACCAGCCGAGAATGTTGTTTGTTTTGGCGATCAGCTGACTTGGCCTGCGGGCGATGAAATGCGCGGCGCCCGGAACGCGGATCAGGGCGCTGTCGACCTTCTGCATCTTGAGCGCGGTGTAGAACTGCTCGGCCTCCCAAGACGGCGTGCGCCAGTCCTCTTCTCCGACCATGACGAGCGTCGGCGTCCTGACGTTGCCGACAAGGGAAATCGGCGACAGGCTCCAGTAACGGTCCCGGTTCTCCCAGGGCATGGCCTGCATCCAGTGGCGGGCCACATACTGGCCGATGTCGGCGGCGAGCGCCATTGAAGTCCAGTTGATCACCGGCTTGATGCAGGCGGCGGCGGCGAAGCGCGGAGTCTTGCCGACGATCCAGGCTGTCAGAACGCCTCCGCCCGATCCGCCTGTAACGAACAGCCTTTGCGGATCGACATATTGTTCCTCGATCAGGTGATCGACGACGCTCATCAGGTCGTCATAGTCATTGCCCGGATAAGCGAGATTGATGAGCTGCGCGAATTCCTCGCCGTATCCGGACGATCCGCGCGGGTTGGCATAAACGGTGACGTAGCCTTCCGCCGCGTAGCGCTGCACTTCCGGAGAGAAGAACGGGCCGTACATGGAGACCGGTCCGCCATGGATTTCGAGGATCATCGGATGGGAGCCGTCCGCCTTGAAGCCGGGCGGCAGGGCCACCCATGCTTCGATCTCGCGTCCGTCATGGGACGAGGCGACCTTGATCTCCTCGACCTCGGCGAGGTCGATGAAGGGCAGGACATCGTCATTGAGCGCCGTCAGCGTTTTCGTCGCCCCCGATCCGTCGAAAAGCCCCACATCGGACGGGGCCTGCGGGCCGCCGGATTTCGTATAGGCGATGAGCGGCGCATCGCCCTGCGCCCTCGCAGCGACCGAGAACGCCCCGCTCGCATAGGGCCGCCCGAGGCCCGCCCCGCCCATGTCGGCGAGAAGCTCCATCGGTTCGCCGGAAAGCGGGATGGAGACGAGGGTGAGGGCCCCGTCTCGTTCAACCTCCGCGATGAGGCCTGAGCCGTTCGGCCGCCAGACGACGCCGCCGATCGAGCGGTCAAACGCGCCGGTCAGGTTGCGCGGTTCCGAACCGTCGGGGCCCATCACATACAGGTCGGTCTCCTGTGTGAACATGACCTTGTCGTCATAGCCTAGATAGGCGATGCGATCGCCATTCGGCGAGGGGAGGGGCGCGCGGTCGGGCCCGTCGCGATTCGTCAGGGCGCGGCGTTCTCCGCTCGCAATGTCGACGCGGTAGATCTCGCTTTCAATGGGATCGAGCTCGGGGTTCTCAACGTCGTTGCCGACGACCAGCAGCGTCCTGTCGTCCAGCCACTGGGGCGAGGAGAAGTCATTGTCGCCATCGGTCACCGCGCGCGGCGTGCCGCCCTCGGCCGGCAGAACGAAGACATGGCGGGCGCCTTCTTCCAGATACCCGCGCCCGTCGGACCGGATCCGGAGATCGTCGAAGACCCGCACGGGCTCCGCCCAATCCGCGCCTTCCGGCTTATCCGGGCTCGTGGCGAAACTCGGAGGCTTGGCCGGGACGAACATCGAGAAGGCGATCGCCTCGCCGTTCGGCGACCATTGCGGCGCGCTCGGGGACCGCTCGAGTTGGGCGAGGGAATGGCTCTCATGCGTGTCAAAATAATGGACGCGCAATTCGGGTCCGGAGCCGGCGCTCGAAAGATAAAGAAGGCGGTCGCCCGTCGGCGACCAGCGGGCCGAGGAGACGCCTTCGCCGCCCGGCAGCGGGCGATGCTCCCCGCTCGCGACGTCAATGGTCCAGAGGTCGCCGACGAAGCGGTCGTTCAGTCTATCCGCCGATCGCCGGGCGTAAACGATCGTCTTCCCGTCCGGCGAAATCTGCGGGCTCGCGGCGTATTCGAGATCGAAGACATGTTCGGCCTTGAAGGCGTTGGGCGAGGCCTCGTCAGGTCCCTGCGCAAGGGCGCCGGAGACGAGACATGTAGTGGAGAGTATCAGGGCGGTCAGTCGACGTTGTGTGGCGCTCATTTTCTGTTCCTGTACGGTATGATATCGTTATGCATGGACGCGCGTCGCGCTGGCGGCGCCCCGCGCGCTGAATTTTCCGGCTCACTCATCCTCTCCGGTCATCGGGGGAAGGGCGAGGCCTTCGGCTTCGGCTTCTTCGAAAGCGGCGTTGAACTCGGCGACGGGGCCCTTGACGACGGCGTCTCGCCGCGCCATCGCCGCACGCCAGTCAGGTTCGAGATCGGCGAAACGGTCCTTCATGCCTTGCGTCAGTCCGAACGTCGCGCCGTCGACGGTCCCGTAAAGCGTCTGGAGATCCGACGCCAGACGATCGGGCCAGTTCAGGACGTCCTGGAAGAATTCGCGCTCCGTTGAAATGACCGAGCCTTCCCACTCCTCGACCGCTTCCGCGACCGCTTCGGCGGCCTCGGCGAGCGCCCCCCCGCCATGCTCCTCGACGACGGCCTTGCGCGTCTCGGCCTGCGCCTTCGCTGAACGCAGCGCGTTGATGGAACGGTGCAACTCGTCGATCATGGCGTAGAGGCGGGCGGCCGTTTCCTGCTGTTGCGCGACGGCGTCGGCGTCGAAATCGAGCCGCGGGTCCCATTTGATCTTGAGCGGCGCGGCGCCTGCAAGCTTTTCGCCGACATGGAGGCGCACCAGATAGTCGCCGGGCCCGATGCGATGGCCGGGCACGATCTGCGCGTCGCCGCCGCCCGCCGCCCAGACGCCGGGGATCTTCGTCACCGGTTCGCCGCGCATGTCCCAGGCGACGCGGTTGATGCCGGCTTCAGCCGGAAGCTTGAAGAGAACGCCCCGGCCGCCGCCCTCGGCGCCTGTTTCGGCGTCAGTCTCCAGCGCGCGCACGACCTTGCCTTCCGCATCCAGAATTTCCAGCCTGACCGCGGTCTCCTCAAGCTCCGGCGCCTCGGCGAGCGCGTAATAGACGATCGCGCCGGAAGGGGGGTTCGGCCCCCTGCCGCCATTGCCGCCGGCGCCGCCCTCGAAGCGATAGGCCGTTTCCGGCGCGAACAGATGCGCGGACGCAGCTTCCACGGCCGGCTCGAGCTGGCGCAGCGGCGAGAGATCGTCGAGAATCCAGAAGGCCCGGCCCTGCGTGGCGACGACCAGGTCGCGGCCATGGATCCGCAGATCCGTAACCGGAACGATCGGCATGTTGAGCTGGAGCGAGCGCCAGGAGCGGCCCTCCTCGCGCGAAAAAAAGACGCCGCGCTCTGTCCCCGCGAAGAGAAGTCCCTCCTTTTCCGGGTCTTCGCGCACGCTACGCACGAAGGCTTCTTCGGGAAGCCCTGAGTCGACGCGCGACCACGAGGCCCCGTAGTCCTTAGTTTGGTAAATGTAGGGCTTGCGGTCGGAACGCTTGTAGCGGGTGTATGCAATATAGGCCGCGCCCGGATCATGGGGCGAGGCCTCGATCGTGTTGATCATGCCGTCCGAGATTCCTGACGGCGTGACGTCGGTCCAGGTTTCGCCGTCGTCGCGGGTGATATGGACCCGACCGTCGTCGGAACCCGCCCACAGAACGCCTTTCTCGTGCGGGCTTTCCGCAAGCGACAGGATGGTGTTGTAGTTTTCGGAGACTTCATTCGTAATCGGACGGCCGCCGGGTCCCTGGGTCGCCTCCTCGTTCCGGGTGAGGTCGGGGCTGTATTCCGCCCAGGACTGTCCGCGATCACGCGATACCATGACGTGATTGCCGGCGTGGAAAATCACCGACGGATCGTGGGCCGAGACGAGGACCGGCGCGTTCCAGTTCCAGCGGTATTTGCGCTCTTTCGGCGCAACGCCGAATTTCGTCTCGGGATAGGCGGCGATAAAGCGCGTCGCGTTCGTCTCGGCGTCGTATTCCGTGAGGTAGCCGAGATAGCTGCCGGCGTAGATATAGCGCGGGTCGTCCGGGTCGAAGGCGACGTGGGCGCTCTCGCCGCCGCCGATGGAATGGTAGTCGTCGCGGCCGATCCGCCCGTCCGGCGCGCGCGAACGGATCGCGACGGTGGAGTTGTCCTGCTGGCCGGCGTAGAGGCGGTAGGGGATCTGGTTGTCCGTGATGACGCGATAGAATTGCGCCGTCGGCTGATTATGCTGCGTCGACCAGGTCGCGCCGCCGTCGAGCGAAATGGTCGCGCCGCCGTCATTGGCGTTCGCCATGATCGAGGGATCGTCCGGGTTCAGCCAGAGGTCGTGTTGGTCGGTATGGGGCATGTCGACTTCGACGAAGGTTTTCCCGCCGTCGACCGACTTCATGAAGGGCGCGTTCATCACATAGACCGTTTCGGCGTCCTTCGGGTCGGCGAAGATGTGCATGTAATACCAGGAGCGGGCCTGGACCTTTCTTGTCGCATTGAGCTGGGTCCAGGTCTCGCCGCCGTCGTCGGATCGATAGACGCCGCCCTCGCCGTCCCCGGCTTCGATCACGGCCCAGACGCGGCCCGATTTCGCGGGGGAGGGGGCGACGCCGATCTTGCCCATGGTATCGGGAAGTCCTTCCGTCAGTTCCTCCCAGGTTTCGCCGCCGTCCACGGATTTCCAAACGCCGCTCCCCTCTCCGCCGGAGCGCACCTCCCAGGGTTTGCGTTCATGGTCCCAAAGCGCGGCGTAGACGATGCGCGGATTCAGCGGATCATATTTGAGGTCGATTGCGCCGGTCGTGTCGTTCGCACCGGCGAGCGTCTTTTTCCACGTGGCGCCGCCGTCGCTTGTCTTGTAAACGCCGCGAGCCGCGCTTGGCCCCCAGCTGTCTCCCTGGGCGGCGACCCAGATGACGTCCGGATTTTCCGGATGGATGCGGACGGAACTGATCTGGCGCGTCTCCGCCAGTCCGAGGTGGGTCCAGCTTTCCCCGCCGTCGGTGGTGCGATAGACGCCGTCGCCCTGCGAGGAGGCGACCCCGCGAAACGGGGATTCGCCCATGCCGACGACCACGACATTGGGGTCGGACGGCGCGACGTCGATGGCGCCGACGGGGGCGGTTGTGAAATCCGCGTCCGACACCGGTTCCCAGGTGTCTCCGGCGTTGGTCGTTTTCCAGACGCCGCCCGTCGCGCCCATGTAAAATGTATAGGGCGCAGCGGCCGATCCGGCGATCGCGGTCGCGCGTCCGCCGCGGAAGGGGCCGATATTGCGGTATTGGAGACCGTCGAGATAGCCGCGTTCGTCGCCTTCGGCGTGGGCGCGCGTCGGGCCGCTGATGAAAGGGATCGCGCCGGAATATCCTGCGAGGAACATTGCGCCGGCGAAGAAGAGACGCGCGGCGAGCGGTGTCGGACGATTCATTATTCCCTCCAGATTCCCAAAGCGGGGCGAGGCAAATCTTGATTCGCGCGCGCCCCCGCGGCAAGGGTTAAAAACAGATGCGGTCTTCGCCGGTCCACGGTTTCAGGGCGCGCCGCGAGCGAACTTCACGCAGGGCGTGCGCGCCGTTAACCGCGATCATCCGAGAGCAGCATTACGATTTCGTTCGCGGCGGAGGGAAGGGCCGCGGCACGGGACCGGACAATCGAGGATCCGCCCCGCAGCCGTTTGGGCCAAGGGATCCGCAAGCGGGTGACGCCGCGTACAACTTGTCGCAGCCAGGACGCGCGAGGCTCGGGCAGGGAAATCGCCCGCCGTTCGCCCTGAACTGGCGCGCTTTACCGGGACGTTAACCACGTTTTGAGGGATTTGATATTGGTTGAAATTCAAGGGCGTCGGGCGGCGCGGTTGCGATAGGCGTATCCTATCGGATTTTCCTGCGTCGCCGGCCTTTGCGATCTTGTTCCCACGGTCGACGCGCCTAACTGTCAAACGCGGGGAGTTACCGCATTGCAAAAGGAAGCGGCCACGTGATCATCGTTGACTGCGCGCCATGAACGACGCCTCAGCAAAACCTATCACCCTGTCGAAGCTGTTCGGCCATTTCGCGAAGATTCTGGGGCCCGAGAAGAGCTTTTACGGCCTCGCGGCGATCTATGGCGTCGGCATCAGCCTGATGTCGCTCGCGACGCCGATTTCCGTCCAGATGCTGATCAACACCGTCGCAAACACGGGCCTCGCGATCCCGCTGGTCGTTCTGTCCGTGACGCTGTTCTCGCTCCTGCTGATCGCCGGTCTTCTGAACGCGCTTCGCTACCACCTGATGGAGATCTTCGGCAGGCGGTTCTATGCGCGTTTTGTCTCGGAGATCAGTCTGCGCTCGATCTACGCCCAGAACCCGTTCTTCAGCGACACGGGGCGAAGCGCTCTTTTCAATCGCTATTTCGACATCATCACTGTCCAGAAGACCATTCCCGAACTCTTTATCGGCGGCTTCACGCTGATCCTGCAAGCGGCCGTCGGCTTCGCCCTCGTCTCGCTCTATCACCCCCTGTTCCTGGTGTTCAATATCGTCTTTATCCTGTTGATATGGTCGGTCTGGCTGATCTGGGGCCGCAGCGCGGTGAATTCCGGGATCGAACTTTCCCACCGGAAACACGAGGCGGCGGCCTGGCTGGAGGGTCTCGGCGCCTCCAACGGCTTTTTCAAGTCGGAGCGCCACATCGCCTACGCCCTCGGTCGCACCGACAAGGCGACGGAAGGGTATGTCGAGGCGCATCGCGCCCATTTCAGACGGCATTTCGCGCAGACGCTGAGCTTTTACGTGATCTACGCGGCGGCGAGCGCAATTCTTCTCGGGCTCGGCGGCTGGCTTGTGATCCAGGGTCAGTTGAGCCTCGGACAACTCGTTGCGGCCGAACTCGTTCTTTCCGCCGTATTCTTCAGCGTGTCCCAGTTCGGCGCGTATTTGACGACGTTTTATGATCTGTGCGCCTCTGTCGAGGAACTCTCCCAGTTCTACGACGTCGCCCAGGAAGAACCGAGCGGCGCCGCCTGTCCGCCGCGCGAAAGCGCGAGCCTCCTGTTCGCAAATGTCAGCGGCGACGCGCGCGGCGGCCGGGCGCGCCTTGATTTCGAAATCGAAAGCGGCGCCACAGTGATGGCCGTCGCCTCCGATCATGGCGTGCAGCGGCTGATGACGAATCTCCTGAAGCGCCATGAAGATCCCCGGAGCGGCTATGTCGCTTTCGGCGGCGCCGATATCCGCGACACCGAAGTGCACGCGCTCCGCGAGGAAATCATCGTCCTCGATCGCGTCACGATATTCGATACGACGATCAGGGATTACCTGCGCATGAGCGCTGTCGATCCGGCCCCGGAAAAAATCCTTCACGCCGTCAGGACGGTCGGGCTGGAGCCGCTGATCGCTGAATTGGAAGACGGCCTCGACACCACGATCGCCTTTACCGGCTGGCCCCTGTCGACGACGGAGACCATGCAGCTGAAGCTCGCAGCCGCGATGCTTGGCGAGCCGAGCGTTCTTATCATGAACCAGTTGTTCGACCTTGTGCCGGAAAGTTACCTGAGGGAAGCGATCAAGGTTTTGCGCCAGAACGAGGATCTGACGGTCGTCTATTTCTCGAACCGGCGCCGCGATCTCGGTTTCAACCGGTTCCTGTGGCTCGGCAGGGACGAGCAGTCTCTCCTGACGAACTTCGATGATTTCCTCGTCGCGATTGACAGCGCCGAGCCCCGGCGCCTGCGCTTGTTGAAGGAGGCGTGAAGATGCCGTTCCGCGACCGGCACATCCGATACTTCAAAACGCTCGCCTCGATCAGGACCCCGCACCTGATCAGGGCGGTGGGCGCCATGCTTATTGTCGCGATCGTGTTCGTGTCGGCTTTCCTCGCCTTTACCCCGTGGGTGCAGACGACCGCCGGCGCGGGAACCGTGACCGCGCTCAACCCCAATGACCGCCTGCAGGAAATCAATGCGCTCGTCCCCGGTCGCATACAGGAATGGTACGTGCGCGACGGCAGCAAGGTGAAGGCGGGCGATCCGATCGTCCAGATCGTGGACAACGATCCGATGCTGCTTGATCGTCTGCGGGCGGAGCGCGAAGAGGTCGTCGCCAAGCTTGACGCATCGCAGAACGCCCAGAGGACGGCCCAGCTCGATCTCGACCGAATGAAGGATCTGTTCGACAAGGGACTGGCGGCGCGGCGCGAATTTGAACAGGCCCAGATTCGCGTTCAGGAGCTGCGGTCCCGGGTGGCCGAAGCGGCCGCTGAGCTCAACCGCATCGACGTCAATCTTTCGCGCCAGTCCGCGCAGGTCGTTCGCGCGCCGCGCGACGGCGTCATCCTGCGCGTGAATGCTGGCGACGCGGCCACCTTCGTCAGCGCCGGCGAGGTGGTGGCCACCTTCGTGCCCGACAATGTTGAGCGCGCCGTGGAGATTTTCATCGACGGGCGGGACGTCGCCCTCGTGCAGCCGGGCGACAAGGTGCGCCTGCAATTCGAAGGATGGCCCGCAGTGCAGTTCAGCGGCTGGCCTTCGGTCGCCGTCGGGACCTTCGGCGGGGAAGTCGCGGCCGTCGATCCGTCAGCGGATGCGCGCGGGCGTTTCCGCGTTCTTGTAACCGAGGACAAGTCAGATCCCCATGCCTGGCCGGACCCCACCTTCATTCGGTTCGGCGCCACGGCGCGCGGCTGGATCCAGCTCGAAAGGGTGTCCGTTGGTTATGAATTGTGGCGGCAACTGAACAATTTCCCGCCCGAGTTCCAGGAACAGGCCGCCTGAAGCGGCGCAGCAGGGAGCGTGACGCCGTGATGAGAATCCTGGCGGCGGCGATAGTGCTTTTTCTCACGCTCGAGGCGCGCGCCCAGGCGCAAGCCGCGTCGAGCTTGTCGGGTGCGGATTATCTGACGCTCGAGGAGGTCCTGAGTTCGTCCGCGACGCATTTTCCGGCCATTCTGGAAAGCCTCGCCGCCCGGCGCGCCGCCGCGGGAAGGGTGACGCAAGCCGACGGCGCGTTCGACCTCGTCTTTTCCGCAGACGGATTTTCGCGCGCGACCGGTTTCTGGGACGGCAGCGTCCTGAACACCCAGGTCAGCCGGAATCTCAGACCCCTCGGGGCCAAGGTCTATGGCGGCTATAGGCTTTCAGACGGGGACTTTCCGATTTACGAGGACGTGAATTTCACCAACACCGGCGGGGAAGCGAAGATCGGCGCGCTCTTCTCATTGCTGCGCGACCGGGCGATCGACGACCGGCGTTTCGGGACGCTCGACGCGCGCCTTGCGCTGAAACAGGCGGATTTCGAGGTCCTGCTGACAAAGATCGGCGTGCAGCACAAGGCTCTCGCCGCCTATTGGCGCTGGGTTGCGGCGGGCCGGCAGTTGCAGGTCTACGAGGAATTGCTCGAAATCGCAGAGGGCCGTGAAGCAGGTCTGGAGGAACAGGTCAGGCAGGGCGCGCGCGCGGCGATCTTCATCACCGAAAATCGTCAGAACATCACCCGCCGCCAACGCCTCGTCCTGGAGGCGCGGCGGGATTTTCAGAACGCCGCGAACGCGCTGTCGTTCTATTACCGCGATGCGGCGGGAACGCCCGCGATCCCGGAGCCGGCGCTTCTGCCGCCGGAAAGCGTCGGATCGGTCGATCCCGCCCAGCAGACAGCGGAAGCCGGAGACGCGATCCTGCGCGCGCTTGCGGCGCGGCCGGAACTGGCGATATTGCGGGCGGCGATCGATCGCGCGCGCGCCAAGACCGACCTTGCACGGAACGATCTGAAACCGCAGCTCGACCTTACGGCCGAACTCTCCCGCGATTTCGGTTCGGTGGCCGAAGGCGGGATTTCGCGCGACTCCACCGACGCAATCGTCGGCTTTCGCTTTTCGGTGCCCCTCCAGCGGCGCGAGGCGCGCGGTCGTGCTCAGTCCGCCGAGGCCGAATACGAGGCCGCGCTCCAGCGCCGCCGCCAGACGCTCGAACAGATCGAGCTTGAAGTCCGAAACATCCTCATCGATCTCGGGGCGGCGAGAAAACTTGTCCGTATCGCTGAGCAGGAACTGACCCAGTCGGAAACCATGGAGCGCGCCGAGCGCACCCGGTTCGCGGGCGGCGCGAGCGATTTCTTCCTCGTCAACGTGCGTGAAGAAACGGCCGCCGACGCGAGGATCCAGAAGATCCGCGCCGAGCTTGAAAGCCAGATCGCCCAGGCGAATTTCTACGCTGCGACAGTCAACCTTCCGAAACTCGGCCTCAACGCAGACTAGAAATCCTCCGGGGCGCGCGGTCGGCGTGGCGGTCCGAAATGAACTTTCCGCGCCGAGGGCTCTCCTCCTCATAGGCGAAAAGATGCGCCCGACCCGGAAAAAAATGAGGCGTACACACCCCTATTTTACCGCAACTTAACGATAAAAGGAAAAATTCGCATCAAACCTGTAGGAGCCGAGATGCGTATTTTTCAAAGAGGTCCCCAGCCGGCGCTTCAGCGTTCCGGTCTGCTTAATCGGCGCAGTTCCAGCCTCTCGGCCTATCCGCTCGAGCAGCGGTATCTGCTCGACGCCGCAGCCGCCGTCACCTTCGCCGACGCTGCGCAGGCCGACGCCGCAAAAGCCCAAAGCGATGCGGCGATCAACGCGCTGAAGCTCGGCGAACAGACCGGTCCGGACGCGGCCGACACGCGCGACGCAGGCGCGGTCTTTTCCGAAAGCGGCGCAGAGGGCGCGATTGATCTCGACGCCCTCGCCGGCGCGGGAGAACCAGGCGCGGCGCCCGCGGAAATCGTCTTCATCGACGCCGCGGTCGAGAACGCAGCCGGTCTGGTGAAGGATATCAACCCGTCTGCTGAAGTCTATTTTCTTGACGGCGCGCGCGACGGCGTGGAGCAAATCGCCGAAATTCTGTCCCGCTACGACAATGTCGACGCCGTGCACATTATCTCCCATGGCGACGCCGGCGTGCTCAATCTCGGCGCGGGGCGTCTGAACGAGGCCGCGATCGTCGGGCGTTATGCTGATGATCTCGCCCGGATAGGTTCCGTCCTGTCGCCGGGCGGGGACATCCTCATCTATGGCTGTGATTTCGGCGCAGACGCGCAAGCCGTCGCAGCGCTCGCGCAGGCCACCGGCGCGGACATCGCGGCGTCGACGGACGACACCGGCCACGCCGACCTTGGCGGCGACTGGCTTCTGGAGGCGTCAGCCGGTGCGATTGAAACAACCGTCGCGGTCTCGCAAACCGCCCAGGCCTCCTGGAACAGCCTACTTGCAATTAATGTCAGTACCGGGACGGACGGCGTCACGGAACAGGATCTGCTGGACGCGATTTCGCCCGGCGGCCTCTCCGGCATTACGATCAACACAGGCACGGCGACGCTGAACGGCGGCGTCGGCGACTACTACGGAACGTTTACGGCGACAGGATCCAATCTCGGCCTCGACAGCGGGCTGATCCTCGCGACCGGCGACGCGGGACGAGTCGGCGGAACGCCGAGCGACTTCCTGAGCGACCCGGGCACGGGGATCAATGCGGGCTCTGAATTCGACATCGCAAGCTTCAGTTATGAGTTCACGGCTGACGTGGACAAGGTCGCAGTCGTTTTTGTCTTCGGGTCCGAGGAATATGACGATTTCGTTCTTTCCGGCTTCAACGACAATTTCGAAATCCGGCTGACTGGCCCGAACCCGTCCGGCGGGGTCTACAACAATGAAAATCTGGCCGTGGTGCCGGGAACCACGACCGGCATTTCGATCGACACCATCAATAATTCGATCAACTCATCATTCTATCGGGACAACGAAGCGGTCTCGACCTTTCCCGTCCCCGACACCGCGCTTGACGGCCTGACCGTGCCGATCACAACGATCCTCGACGTCACGCCCGGTCAGACCTATACGATCGAGTTCCGGATCGCTGATTTCGCCGACGCCGCTTACGACAGCGCGGTCGTCGTCAATTATTTCGGCGGCGCGCTGGTCTTTGACGGCGACGACGACAATTCGAGCGGCGCGAGCGGGGCCGACTTCAACATCAACTTCGACAGCGCGGGGACTGATATCGTCGACGTCGACGCCACCGTCGTCAATTACGACAATCTGAGCGATATCCAGTCGGCGACGGTGACGCTGACCAACGGCAAGGCCGGCGACATTCTCACTGTGGATACGGCGGCGTTGGCGGGACTCGGCATCTCCGCGTCCGGTGTCCCGGCGGGCCCTCTCGGCGCTGACGGATCGATTACGATCACCCTCAACAATCTTGCGTCGGAAGCTGACTATGTCGCGGCGCTGCAGACGATACAGTTCGACACGACCGCTCTTTCGCCCGACAGCGAGAATCGCCAGATCGAAATCGAAGTCGTCGCGGACAACGGCGCCGCGAGCAACACGGCCCTGACGACGATCAAGGTCGTCCCCGAAATCGTCACGCCCATCGCGGACCAGGCCGCCGACGACGGCGACGCCGTCAGCATCACCGCAAACATCGTCGACCCTGACGGGGACACGCTGGCCTACGCTGCGACGGGACTACCGCCAGGGCTCGCAATCAATCCGGTTACGGGCGAGATTACGGGAACGCTCGGCCCGGACGCCTCGAATGGCGGTCCGTACACGGTTACTGTAACCGCGACGGACGGCAATGGCGGCTCCGTCGACGACAGCTTCGTCCTGACGGTGAACAATCCGGCTCCGTCCGGAACATCAAACACCGTCGTTACCGATGAAGACGTCGATTACGTTTTCGGCGCGACCGATTTCGGTTTCAGCGACGGCGGGGCCGACAGCGACGCGCTCGACGCCGTGCGGGTCGACGCGCTCCCGCTCGATGGAACGCTGTTCCTCGACGACGGCTTTGGCGGGCTGGCCGCCGTCGCGGCTTCCGACGTCATAAGCGCGAGCGACATCGCGGCGGGCAATCTCATTTTTCGACCCGACGCCGATGCGAACGGCGCAAACTACGCCAGCTTTGATTTCTCCGTGAGCGACGGAACGGATTTCGCGGCTAGCCCGTCGACGATCACCGTTGACGTGACGCCGGTCAACGACGCGCCGCTTGTTTCATCGAGCGCGATCACCGTCGATGAAGAGAGCCTCGGCAATGCGCTCGGCCTCTCCGCGCCGACGGATCCCGACGGGCCGTCTTCGACGATCAGCGTGACGGGGCTGCCGATGCTCGGGACGGTGACGCTCGCCGACGGGACGCCGGTCGGCGCGGGCGACACGCTGACGGCGGTCGAACTCGCGGGACTGCTTTATGACGCGCCCGCCGACTATGACGGCGCGGCCGATCCGGGCGACTTCACCTACGAGGTCGGCGACGGGATCGCCACGGTCGCGGGCGCGGCGGACATCGCGATCACGCCGGTCAACGACGCGCCGCTTGTTTCATCGAGCGCGATCACCGTCGATGAAGAGAGCCTCGGCAATGCGCTCGGCCTCTCCGCGCCGACGGATCCCGACGGGCCGTCTTCGACGATCAGCGTGACGGGGCTGCCGATGCTCGGGACGGTGACGCTCGCCGACGGGACGCCGGTCGGCGCGGGCGACACGCTGACGGCGGTCGAACTCGCGGGACTGCTTTATGACGCGCCCGCCGACTATGACGGCGCGGCCGATCCGGGCGACTTCACCTACGAGGTCGGCGACGGGATCGCTACGGTCGCGGGCGCGGCAGACATCGCGATCACGCCGGTCAACGACGCGCCGGAGGGCGCGGATGCGACCATCGCCGTCCTCGAGGACGGGTCCCATGCCTTCTCCGCGGGGGATTTCGGCTTCTCCGATCCCGCCGAGGGGGACGCCTTCGAGAGCGTGACGGTACAGCCGCTTGGCGGGGCCGGCGCGCTTTTCTTCAACGGCGCGCCCGTGACGGGCGCGCTGACGATCCCGGTCGCGGATCTCGGCCTCCTGGTCTACGCGCCGGCGAGCAACGACAACGGCGCCGGCGTCGCAAGCGTCTCCTTTCAGGTCACGGACGACGGCGGCGTGGCGAACGGCGGCGCGAATACGGATCCGACCCCGAACGTCGCGTCTTTCGATGTGACGCCGGTGAACGACCCGCCGACAGGCGCCGACAACACAGTGCTCACGGACGAAGATGCGGACTACGTCTTTTCGGCCGCGGATTTCGGCTTTTCGGACCCGGCAGATGGCGACGATCTGCAGTCGGTGATCGTCGCGCCGCTCGCCGGGGGCGGCGTGCTCGCCTTCAACGGCGCGCCAGTAACGGGGCCGATAACGGTGCCGGCCGCGAGCATCGGTCTTCTGGTCTATTCGCCGCCGGCGAACGCCAGCGGAAGCGCCCTCGCCGCGTTTAGTTTTCAGGTTGTTGACGACGGCGGCGCCGCGAATGGCGGTCAGAATACGGATCAGACGCCCCGCACCATGACGATCGACGTCGCCAATGTCGTCGAGGCGCCCGTCATCGATCTCAATGACGACAATACGACCACGGATGTTGATTTCACCGCGACATTCACCGAGAACAGCGCCGCTGTCGCGGTCGCTGATTCCGACGCCGACATCATTGATCCGGACGACAACATCACCTCCCTCGAAATCGTGCTGGGCAATTTTGTCGACGCCGGTTCGGAGACCGTGACCGTCGCGGGGGTCGCAATCGATCCGGGCGGCGCCTCGACGACGATCGCCAACCAGTTGGTCGGCGGGATCGCGCTCGACATCGCGTTCGACGCCGGCGCGCAGACGATCACGGTCACAAGTTCGGCTGGCGCTGGCGTCGCGATACCCGAGGCCGCGCTCGATGCGCTGCTGCGCGGCGTTGGCTATGAGAATTCCTCCGAGAATCCCACAGGCGGGAACCGAACGCTGAGCTTTACGGCGAGCGACGCCGACGGCGCCTCGAACGCCGTCCCGGCGATTTCCACCGTCGCCGTCGCGCCGGTCAACGACGCGCCCTCGCTGACAGGCATTACAATTCCTGCACAGACGAATAATGACGCTGACGCCGTCGTCTCGCTTGACGTGACCGGCGCCTTCGACGACGTCGACGACGTCGCGCTGACCTACGCCGCGTCAGGACTGCCGGCGGGTCTGTCGATCGACCCGAATACGGGCCTCGTCGCGGGAATGATCGACCCCTCCGCCTCCCAGGGCGGGCCTTACCTGGTCACGGTCACGGCCGAGGATACGGACGGCGCGACGGCGACCACGACTTTCACGTGGAATGTCGCGAACCCTGCGCCGATGGCGACGGCGGACGGGATTATCGCCGTCTCCGAGGACACGCCCCGGATATTGGATCCGCGCACGAATGATATCGATCCCGATGGCGATCCACTTGCGGTGAGCCAGATTGACGGCGCGCCGATCGCCGTGGGCGCGCCGGTCACGCTCGCTTCCGGCGCCGTCGTAAGTCTCAATCCCGACGGGACGCTGACCTATGCGCCGGCGGCCGATCAGAACGGCCCCGACAGCTTCACCTACACGGTGGCCGACGTTGACGGCGCGGCGTCGAGCGCTATCGTCGCGCTCGACGTGGGCGCGGTCAACGACGCGCCCGTCGCAACGGGCGCTCTCGCGGACCAGTCCTTCGCCGACGGCGAGACGATCGCGCCGCTCCAGGCCGCGCCGTTCTTCAGCGACATCGACGGCGACACCCTCTCTTTCAGCGCGACCGGTTTGCCGGCGGGCCTTTCGATCAATCCCGCCACGGGCGAGATCTCGGGAACGCTCGACGGATCGGCTTCCATCGGCGGCCCGGGCGGCGACGGCGTTTACGCCGTCACGGTAACAGCGATGGATCCCAACGGAGAAACGGCCGCCTTCGCAACGACAGTCAGCGTTGAAAATCCGGCGCCCTCCGCACAGCAGATCCCTGTACAAACCGTCCTGGACGGAGAAGTCCTGTCGATCCCAGCCGGCAAGGCCTTCGACGACGTCGACGGCGACGCGCTCGTCTTCAGCGCCGCCGGACTGCCCGACTGGGCGAGCATCGATCCCGCCACCGGCCTGATCACCGGCGTCGCGCCGACGGACGCATCCGCCACGGACGGAACATTCGCAGTTTCGGTCACCGCCCAAGACGGTCAGGGCGGCGTCGCCGCCGAGACCTTCCTCGTCGCGGCGGTCAATCCGGGACCGCTCGTTTCGCCAAGCCCCGATCAGACAGCGCAGGACGGCGCGACGATCGCTCCCTTCGACGCGGGCGCCGCCTTCGACGATCCCGACGGCGACGCGCTCGTCTTCGCTGCAACGGGCCTGCCGCCCGGCCTCTCGATCGATCCGGCCACAGGGATCGTTACGGGTACGCTTCCCGCCGACGCATCGCAATCGGGGCCCTACACGGTCGCCGTCACGGCGACGGACGCCGACGGTCTTGCCGCGACCAACACCTTCGTCTGGAACGTGGAGAATCCGGAACCCTCTGTCGTCTCGCCGATACCGAACCGCTTCGCCAATGACGGCGAGACGATCGATTTCGACGTCGCACCCGCTTTCGCCGACGTCGATCCGGACGGCCTCATCTTTGCGGCCGACGGCCTGCCGCCCGGCCTCGCGATCGATCCCGAAACGGGCGTCATCTCCGGCGTCCTGCCGCCTGACGCCTCGGCGAACGAGCCCTATCTCGTCACCGTGAGCGCGGATGACGGGGAGGGCGGCGTCGCCCGGGATGTCTTCGTCTTTCGCGTAGAAAACGCCAATCCGGGGTTGGTCGCCCAGATCGGTAACCAGGCTTCGGCAAACGGAGAAACAATTGCGCCGGTCGACGTCTCCGCCGCTTTCGAGGATCCGGACGGCGACCCGCTGACTTTCAGCGCGACAGGACTTCCGCCCGGTCTTTCGATCGACCCGGCGACCGGCGTCATTTCCGGAACGCTGGCCGACGACGCATCCGAGGGCGGCCCGTACAGCGTGATCATGACGGCTACGGACGGAGCTAACGAGATCGTGGACGCGTTCGCGTGGACGGTCGACAACGTCGCGCCCGAACTGACCGGCGTTGCGCCGGATCAGATGCATGCGGACGGAGAAGCGATCGCCGTTCCCCTGGCGCCGGCCTTCAATGATCCGGACGGAGACGGGCTGACCTTTTCCGCGCAGGGGCTGCCGCCTGGCCTGAGCATCGATCCGTCAAGCGGGCTCGTGACGGGGACGCTGCCGGCGGACGCTTCGCAGGGCGGGCCCTACAGCGTCACATTGACCGCTGTCGACGGGAGCGGCGAAAGCGTGACGACGGCCTTCACTTGGGACGTCCGCAACATTCCGCCGGCGACCACGGGCGCCGCGCCCGATCTCGTGAATAATGACGGCGACATGGTTTCGGCCCCGACGGCTTCGTTCTTCAACGACGCCGACGGCGACGCCGTCGTCTATTCTGCGACGGGCCTGCCGCCCGGTCTTTCGATCGACCCCGCGACCGGCGTCATTTCAGGCGTGATCGATCCCTCCGCTTCGCAAGGCGGCCCCTATGCGCCGATCGTCACCGCGACCGACGCATCGGGCGACGCCGCGTCGACGGTTTGGGTATGGACGATCGAAAATGTGGCCCCGACGGCGACGGCTCTGGAGATCGCCGTAAATGAAGACGCGCCGGCGACGTTCGATCCGCTGGCGAGCGTCGAAGACGGCGACGGCGACACTCTCCGCGCGGCCTCGATCAATGGAACGCCCGTTTCGCCGGGCGACGCCGTCGAACTTGCGAACGGCGTCGTGACCGTCAATCCGAACGGGACGCTGACATATGCGCCGGATCCGGATTTCAACGGCGTCGAGACCCTGGACATAACCGTCATTGACGGCGAGGGCGGCGCGGTCGCCGTGCGGGCGACGATCGACGTCTCGCCGATCAATGACGCACCCCGTACGGATAATCTTGATGAATTCCTATCGGGCGCGCCGACGGCGACGGTCGGCGAAGATCTCGCCATCGACGTCTCCGGCCTATTCACCGATCCGGAAGGCGACGACCTTGTCTTCACGGCGGAGAACCTTCCGCCCGGCCTCTCGATCGACCCCGACACTGGCGTCGTCGCGGGCGCGCCGACTTCGGCGGCCGCAAGCGGCGGGCCCTTCCTCGTGACGATCACGGCGACTGATCCGGACGGGGCTTCGACGTCGTTCTCCTTCACGCTCGGGGTGAATGCGGCGGGCGCTGACGTCGAGGCGCTGATCGGCGCGCGAGCCGCGCCGGCGCCTCGCGGCGATGCGGCGCCAGACGGGCTGGACGGGCTGGACGCGGCCGGCGGTTTCGGCGAGATCGGCGCTGACGGCGTGGTCGTCGAAGCAGCGAACGTCGCCGGCGATCTGAATGGTCTTCAAAGGCTCGGCGCCGAAGGCGTCGTTCTGTCCGCCGTCAACGATGCGGGGTCCTTGGACGGGGTGGGCGATCCGGGCGCCGAGATTGGTCGCCGCGAGAGGCTTCGCGAAGTGATCGCCTCGGTCGGCGACCGCTTCGGCGGGCTGCCGGGCGCCGCGGGCCCGGACGCCGTCGAGGGCTTTTCCTCGAAGACTTTCGTCATCGGCACAAAGAGCGCCGATCCGGCGACGGAAACAGGACAGTTCGTCGTCGACACTTATGTGCGCGACCGCATGCTGTTCGTCGAGGTCTTCGACACGATAGATCGCCGCCAATCCTCCGGCTTCGCCGAGTTTGCAGCGACGATGGGCGACGGACGGCCCTTGCCGGCGTGGATTTCGTTTTCCCCCGACGGCGTCTTCATGATCAACAGGCCGGCGCATGTCGAGGCGATATCGCTGCGCATCACCGGCCTTCGCGAGGACGGGGGATACATCACGCGTACGGTCGAAATTGATACGCCGACCGGCGAGCTGAGGGATGTGACGCGCGCTGCGGCGGCCTTCGGGCCCGGCTTCTCGGCCGGCGTCGAACGCGCCGCGATGCGGGGCGAGGGCTATGCGGAAGAAGTGCGAAAAATCCTTCAAAAACAGCCCTAGCGTGCGCAAAGTTTACCATCAATCAACCATAAAAGTTGATTTTCAACTATATTGAAAACTGGGATGAGCAAGATGCTGGGAAAAACAGCTTTACTGTGCGGATGTGCGGTCGTTCTCGCCGGCTGCGTCGTCACGCCCGAGCCGCTGTCGCTGGAGGACATGGAGCGCGCGCGGGACGTGCGGATGGCGACCTATCAAGCCTCGCAGGAGGGGCTCGACGACGGCGTGACGCTCTATGACGCGATCGCGCGGGCCATCAAATATAATCTCGACCACAAGGTCGAAATGATGGAAGAGGCTTTGAAGGCGCGTGAACTCCGCCTTGCGCGGTACGATCTTCTGCCGGAAATCGCCGCCAGTTACGGCGTCGCCAGCCGCAACAATTTCAGTGGAGCCAGTTCGAGCGAACTGCTCGGGGATCGCACAGTAGGCGATCAGTCGCTCGTCTCTTCGACGTCGTCCGAACGCGATGTTTTCACCAGCAATCTGACTTTCAGTTACGACATTCTGGATTTCGGCCTGTCTTACATCCGCGCCAAACAGAAGGCTGACGAGGCGTTGATCGCGACCGAACGCCGGCGCAAGGTCGTCAACCGGATCGTGGAGGACGTGCGAACCGCCTATTGGCGCGCGGTCAGCGCCGAGCGTCTCTCGGCTCGGCTCGGCGCGCTGGAGGCGGACATCGAAGACGCGCTTCGCACCTCGATGAAGGCTTACGAGCGACGCAACGTACCCCCCCTTTCGGCCCTCACTTACCAGCGTGAACTCCTGAAGATCCAGGAGGAAATCCAGAATTTGCTTCGTGAGCTGAGCGTTGCGAAAACGCAGCTGGCGGCCTTGATGAACGTCGATCCGGGAGTGGAGTTCGATCTTGTCATGCCGGATCGCGACCGCACGAGCCTCGTTTTCGAGGCGAAGCCTGAGGCGATGATCGAGGCGGCGCTCGTCAATCGTCCCGAATTGCGCGAGATCAGCTACCGACAGCGCATCAACCGCAAAGAGGCGAAGGCGGCGCTGCTTGATCTCTTGCCGAGCCTGCGCGCGTTCGGCGGTTTTGACTACGACAGCAACGATTTCCTGTTCAACAACCACTGGGCCGGCTGGGGAGCGCGGGCGAGCTGGAACCTTATCGAAGCGTTTCGTCTGCCCGCGCGGCGTAAGACGGTCGAGGCGCAACAGGATCTCCTCGATGCGCGCGCGCTCGCCCTGACCATGGCGGTGATCACGCAGGTCCATGTCAGCAAGGCGCGTTTCGATATCGAGAAGGAACGCGTCGAGACGATGCGCAAGCACTTCGACGTCCAAGAGAACATCCTCGGGCAGGTGGGGGCCGGATACGACGCCAACCGGATCAGCCGCCAGACTTATATCCGGGAACAGATGAACCAGATCGTCGCTGATGCAAAGTATGATATCGCGCTCGCCGATCTTCAGAACTCCTTTGCGAATATTCATGCGGCGATGGGCCTCGACCCATTCGGCGTCGACGTCACGGGCGAGGAGAGCCTTGCGGAGTTGAGCGACAAGATCCGCGAACATTGGCGCGCGCAGGGCGACCGCCTCGCATTCGCGCCGCTGGACGACGTTGCGGGCGCGGCGCTCGCGATGGCGGAGTAACGGGCCGTGCGGACGGGAGGCGCTTCCGGCTCGGCCCTCGGTCTACTTCTGCTCGCCGCTCTCTCTCCGGCGAAGGCGCAGGACGCTGGCGGGGAGGTGCGCGGGCTCGTCAAGGCCGTTCAGGAGGCCGTCATCACGGTCGATCTCAAGGCGCGCGTCGCAGAGGCTCCGCTGCGGACGGGGGAAGCCTTCAGGAAGGGCGACGTGCTCATTCGCTTCGATTGCGAGGCCCGGAAGGCGGAACGCGAGGCCATGCGGGCGGCCCATTCGGCGGCCCGGGCGCGGTTTGAAAGCAACGCGGAACTGATGGAATACGACGCGGCGGGGAAGCTCGACGTGGCTAGTTCCCCCGCGGAGGTGGACGAGGCTGCGGTTTCGCTTCGGGAGGCCGTCGACGATGCGCT
>CAZBOC010000005.1:24796-26052 GCA_964493225.1 uncultured Caulobacterales bacterium
CGGCGGGAAAGCTCGACGTCGATCTTTCCCGCGCGGAGATGGACGAGGCTGCGGCGCGATCGCGTGCGGCGGCGGCGCGACTGAAAGGCTGCGCGCTCGAGGCGCCGTTCGACGGCCGTGTCGCCGATCTTTTCGTGAACGCCCATGAGACGCCCTCGCCGGACGCGCCGCTCTTGAAGATCGTCAGCGACGCCGACCTTGAACTGCGCCTGATCGCGCCGTCGGCCTGGCTGGGCTGGCTGGCTCCCGGACAGGAGTTCGAATTCGAGATCGATGAGACCGGCGAGCGCCTTGGCGCGCGCGTGGTGCGCATCGGCGCGGAGGTCGACGCAGTCAGCCGCACGGTCCCCGTCATCGCCGTTTTCAACGAACACCCTGAAAGCGTTCTGCCGGGCATGAGCGGCGCCGCCCGGTTCGTCAGGGCGGAAGGGTGAAACATCCGTGAGCGTTGCAAAGGAGAGCAATCCGTTTGCTGATCGGGTCCGGCGCGCGCATGCGCCGCCGGCCGGCGACGGGCCGCTGGAGGCGGCGCAAAAGCTGCTCGCCTTTGAAGAGAGCGTGCGCGCCATCGACCATGAAGGCGAATTGTCGGCGCATCTGTGCAATGCGACGCGGACTTTCGTCGGATACCGCCAGGCGTTCTTCCTGCGGCGTCGCGTGCGCGGCGGGCCCATGGTCGTGGTCGCGGCGTCGAGCATTCCGGTCGTGGACCGCGACGCGCCGATGGTGCGCTCGATCGAAGGGGCGCTCGCCAATCTCGCCGCCGACGCTGGCGTCGCCGAGCAGAAGCGTTTCCTGTTCCCGGCCTATGCCGATCCCGGCGACGACGAAGCGCAAGGCTATCCCTTCGCGGAGTGCTGCTGGACGCCGCTCAAGGAAGGCGACGAGGTCGTCGGCGGTCTGCTCGCGATGCGCGAGGCGCCCTGGCGGGAGAGCGACGCGGCGCTGCTGCGGCGGTTTTCGCGCCTCTACGTCCACGCCCTGCGCTCATTGAGCGGGCGGCTTCTGCGAAAGCGGCGCGTCACGCGCATGCGCGGGGCTCTCCTCGCCGCGCTTCTTGCGGCGAAGGCCGTCCTGCCGGCTCCGATCACGTCGATTTCCCCCGTGGAAGCGGCGCCCGCCGTCTCCGCAAAACCGGCAGCCAAAAAGCCTCCGTCTGCCAAAAAGAATAAGACACCTCCCAAGAAAAAGGCACCCGAAAAAAAGGATAGTACTACTACTGCTGCTGCTGCTGCTACGGCGACGACGGCTGCCAA
>CAZBOC010000006.1:0-1377 GCA_964493225.1 uncultured Caulobacterales bacterium
GTACTTCCCGTTCGTTTTTCCCGCGCGCAGCGTTCGCACTCGCCATGACCGGGCGGCGGCGCGGAGGTCCCGCTGAATTTGTCGTTGACGTCGTCCTTCACGCCACTCCAGTGGGCTTGATTGTCGTAGAGGTGAATCTCGAAGTCGGCGCCCACATGCCGATAGCGGCAGATGTGAATAGGGCTCGCCGGCTCTTTTCCCGGCGTCGTCGAGGGCTTGAGGCTGCGCGCAGTCTCCGTGGTTTGCCCCCGAGGGGTGTGTTCTGGCGAAACCACGACCGACGAAGGGCCCGAAGCCGTCGGTTTCGGCGTCAGTGCTGAGACGACCGACTGCAAGCGCTGGTTCGTGAAACCGCCGTCGTCAGGCTCGTTTTCTGCGTCCATGACGCCACACCCCGCCAGAAATACCCCGTTTTGTTATAACGCCCCCGCTGATCGCGGCAAACCCAGATTGTTGTCGCCGCGCAGTTGGTTTACATCAGATTAACAGAACTGCGAGGGGGTCGCTCGTGTCGACTTTGTTAGCGCGTCAATTGATCGGCGTCATCAGCTTCGCAACGGCCGTCTCGGCGGCTGGCGCAAGCGCGCTGGGCGCGCAGGTGATCGGCGGCAGGGCGTCCGATCAGGTGCCGGACGTCGACTACTGCGAAGGCGGCGAGTGCCCTGTCATCGGCCGTTCGAACTGGGCGACCTATGACCCGGTTCACGTTTTCACCGAGGACGAGCTGCCGCGCAAGCCTTACAGTAAGCCGTACTATTTCAGCGATATAAAAAAAGCGATCAAACGCGTGAAGCCGGGGGGAACGATTCTTTTCCACAGGGGAACGTACCGCCTTCAGATCGAAGTGAAAGCGCCGAAAAGCTTCACGCTCGCAAGCTACGAAGCCGACCCGGTGACGCTCAAACCGAAGGGAACGTGTCTGCATTTCAAGCCCGTCTTTACGGAAAGACAAACCCCGCCGAAAATCACGGTTCGCGGCCTCACCTTCGCGCCGGATGAGGTCGGCGCTGAAGACGCCTGCGTTCAGGTGGAGCAGGCGCGAGTCGAACTGAACAACGTCCGGATAACGCTACCGGACGGTGCGGAGGGCTCGGCGGTTCGCATCGAAGTTGGTGCGGCGACAATCAATGGCGGGGTCTACTCAGCGACGGCTGATGAGGATACGAAGGGATTGGATATCGACAAATCTTCGGAAGCGACGGTCGACGGGGCCAGGTTTGAAAATTTCGGAGAAGGGGTGCGGATCTCAGGACGCGCCACGATCAGAAACAACGCCCGATTCGTTGAAAACCAAAAAGGAGTCTACGTCGATTCAAAGGTCCCGGCGACGGACGGGCGCGCCACCGTGACAATCGACTCTTCCGAGTTCGTGATCGA
>CAZBOC010000006.1:1477-24913 GCA_964493225.1 uncultured Caulobacterales bacterium
GAGTTCGTGATCGATCCCGCGACCTCTGGCGAAGGGGCCGAAACTGAAGAAAGTGGCCGTGTCGGGGTTTGGATTGAAGAGGGGTTCCCCGGCCGAGCGACGATTTCGAAGTCGGAATTTTGGGGTCGAGTGCGAAAATCGAAAGGACTTGTCATCGCGAAAGGCTCGCCAGGACCGGTCGAGGTCACGGCGGGCGATTTCACGGGCTTGAAATACGGCGTCGAGGCCTACAGTCCGGTCACGATTGACAGCAGTATTTTCGGAACGCCGGGCCAGGGCGGGAGGAACGAGGTTGCGGTCGGATTTCGCAGTTCCGCTATCGACGCCCTGTTTGCGCTGAACAACAACCTATTCGACCGGAACAGGTACAGCATCGAACTGGGCGACTGTGCTCGGAATTCCCCCTTTATAGGCGCCGTCGACATCACGTATAATTCAGGCTCGGTCTCGCGTCGCAAAGATCTGAACAAAGTCAGGATCGTGGATCGGAAAAAAACCGCACTTAGTTATTGCCGCATTCGCGCTCGCGCTGAAAACAAATCCGGCGTCGAGAACGAATTGCTCCGCAGACGGTATTTGGGCAGACAAAAGGCTTGCCAGCGGAGCCGCCGACGCTCTGGTTGATCCCGGCGGCTCTGGCGCATATCCGCCGCCGCCGGAGACGATCATCAGGGACGGCGGCAAACCCTCTTGCGCCCTGCAGCCAACCCATTATGTGTCTCCCGAAATAAGCCTTTTGGAGTACTTCGCCCATGACCTACGTCGTCACCGAAGCGTGCATCAAATGCAAATACACCGATTGCGTCGAGGTGTGCCCGGTGGATTGTTTCTACGAGGGCGAGAACATGCTGGTCATCCATCCGGACGAATGCATCGACTGCGGCGTCTGCGAACCTGAATGCCCCGCCGAGGCGATCGTCCCGGACACCGACGACGACAATGGCAAATGGCTCGAACTGAACTCGAAATACGCCTCCGAGTGGCCGAACATCACCCAGAAAAAGGATCCTCCCGAGGATGCTGACGCGTTCGCGGAAGAGTCAGGCAAGCTCGACAAGTATTTCAGTCCGAAACCGGGCGACGGCGACTGATCCGACGGCCCGCCCTGGGCCGGCGTTCGCCGAACCGGTCGCAAGCCGCGTTATAATTTCGTAGCATTGCGCGCAATTTTATGCTATCGTCCTGAAGACAATGGCGAAATGCGAGCTGCGCTCCCCAACGGGCCGTCGCGGGAAGGAACAAGACCAACACGCTGAAAAGCGCCGCACTCCTGTTTCAACGACCGGGACCTGCATTCCGAGCCGACGCAAGTCGTTCGGAGGTTTTTTGAAGGCCTCAATCGCCCGTGCGTTGCACTGCCCGGCGAAACCGCGCACGCCAGCCATATAAGCCACTAACGACTAAAGAGAGTTTGATCAATGGCTGCAAAACCTGCGGAGACCAAAAAAAAGAAGAAGACCGCCGCCGCAAAATCGACGACCGCGCCGCGCAAAACGGCCGCCGCGAAGAAATCCGCGCGTCCCGGATCGGCCAAGCTGAATTCGCCGGCGAAGAAAGCGACGGCTGCGAAGACCGCGTCCGGAAAGAAAACCCCCACGCCGGCCGAAACCGCGGCCAAAAACGCGCCGCCTACCAAAACCGCCCCTAAAAAGACGACCGCGCCGAAAAAGACGGTCGCGACGAAACCGGCCGCCAAGAAAACGACGCCGAAAACCGATGCGAAGAAGGCCGCCCCGGCGAAAGCGAGAACAGCAAAGCCCGCGGCGAAAAAGACAGTCGCCAAATCCGCGGAGGGCAAGAAGAGCCTCGCCGCCAAGACGGCGAAAACCGCGAAGGCCGCCGCCGAAAAGCCGGTCGCGCCAAAGGCCGCGCCGAAGGCGGCGGAAAAGTCCGTACCCAAAAAAAAACCCGCCAAACTTTCCGCGCGCGCGCGGAAAGCCGCGGAGGAAAAAGCAAAACTCGCGGTTGCCAAAACCCAGAACGTGGGTCAAAAGCCGCGCACCGAAAAGAGTATCGAGGTTCCAAAGCCGCCATCAATGCCAACATCGTCGAAACCGCAAGGCGCCGCCGAGAGCAGGTCCGCAAAGCCGTCCGCGGAGTCCAAGGCCGCCAAGCAGACTTTCAAAGTCAATGATCACGTCGTCTATCCCGCCCATGGCGTCGGCAAGATTGTCGGCGTCGAAAAGCAGCTTATCGCCGGCGTGTCCAATGAGCTGTTCCTGATCGTCTTCGAGCAGGAGAAGATGAAGCTTCGCGTGCCGACCGCGAAGGCGCAGGCTGTCGGCATGCGCGGCCTCTCCGACGAGGCGACGGTGAAAAGAGCCGTGGAGACGCTCAAAGGCCGTGCACGGATAAAAAGAACGATGTGGAGCCGGCGCGCCCAGGAATACGAGGCGAAGATTAACTCCGGCGACATCATTCAGGTGGCGGAGGTCGTGCGCGATCTTTACCGGGCCGCCGACCAGCCCGAACAAAGCTATTCCGAGCGTCAGTTGTTCGAGGCCGCGCTCGACAGGCTGGCGCGCGAAGTCGCGGCTGTCCGGAAGATCGACATGGAGCGCGCCCTCGCCGAGCTTGACGCGGCGCTGCTGCAGAAGAAGGCGGCCTGACGCGACGAGCCTTTGTCTGATGCGCGCGGCGCGGATGCGCAAAGGCGCGCCCGAAGCCCGTCGACACATGGCCGGCGCAAGTCGCCCCCCAGGGGGCGCTCCGAAGGGAAGCGGGGCGAGGGCGGAGCTTGGGTGAAAAACTGTTTAGGTCCGCCATGATGGTTGAGTATCTTACAGGCTCGCAATAATCTTCAGGTCGTGTTCGCGAGCTGGCAGGAGGGGTCGTTGCTGACGCGATTGATTGCAGGAGCGTGCGCAGCGGTGCTCGCCCTAAACGCTGCGGCTCTGGCCGGCGAGGATAAGAGTTGCGCAAAGCAATTCAGCCTGGAGGAACACCTCATCCTCGAATGGGCGGCCCTTGGCGGCGATCCCCATGCGCAATTCGCCCTGGCCCAGTGCGCGTTTCCCGACGGCGCCGACGCGCTGGACGAAGACGAAAAGATCTACGCCCTGAAATGGATGACGCTGGCGCGCTGCGAGCTGTATGACGACAAAGACATCAGGCGGCGCCACGAGCGCACGCAGCGTCTCAAGGCTGAAGGCGACCTGTCGTTCAGACGCTTTCCCGTAGGCGGCGTCGACATGGACGATCTGTCCACCCGGGACAAAATGTTCCTGCAGTATCGCAGCCGGAAAAATGCGGAGCTGGTCGAACGCCATGAACGATTGATGGGCGTCGTCGACGAGACCGACAAGGCTGCGGCGCGGTCCGCCCTCGTCGACCAGTTCTCCGGGATGGGCGAAATCGGACTCATTCGGCTCGGTCGTCTCGCCGAATGCCCCTATTTCGAAGCAAGCCCCGAATTCGCGGCGGCCAGCTGGTCAGCCGCTTCACAGGTCTGGCAGGCCTCTGCAATGTCGAAGATCGCCGGCGACAGCGAGAAGCGCGGCTGGAGCCCGTCGCGCGAGGCGCGCAAAGCGCTGAAGTCCCTCGACCCGATCTCCCGACAGCGCGCGGACTTCGAAACGGACCGTCTCCTGAAGAAACAGCCCTCGACGATCGCCGCCCTGGAACGCAGGGCCGCGGTCGCCGATCTTGAGAAGCTTTCTTCGGCGGCGATCCACGCTTACGCCGAAGCCGCGCCATCCAACACGGTCATCCTCGCCGTGCAATACGCGCTCGAAGCTCTCGACCTCATCGAATTCGTCACCGGTCCGGACAACGACTACGGGCCGGCGACGACGAAGGCGATAAACAAGCTGCAGGCGTCGTGGGGCGCCGAGGAAACGCGCTGGCTGAGCCCGACGCAGATCCGCGACGTCATCTGCGAGGCCGCCGTGGAAACCTCCGATCCAATCTCGCTCTACCATGTCGCGTTGATGCATGCGAACGGCTGGGGGTTTCCGCGCGATGTGAACAAGGCGCGCGCGGCAATCTCGCGCGCTGAGAACGCGATGAAGATCCGCCTCGACGCGATTGACGAGCTGCCTGACTGGAAGCAGGCGCGCTATCCGCGCTACGTCGCGGAAATCGAGGCTGAGAAGCTGCTCATCGACGCAGCCTGGGACGCGCTCCCCGCCTCCGTCAGGGCCGAGCCCGCATCCGACGGCGCTCCTAGCGAGCTTTGCCCCGTTGACGCGGAAAAAGACGATCGCGCCGTCCGTTAAGGTCCATACCAAATCAGAATGGCCGCTTCCGGCGAATTCCGCTCGTTTAGATTGAACATGGACCCTAATCCTCCGGCCCGAAGCGCATTCCATGGTGAAGGCCGCTCACACAACCGCGGCGCCCCACGGTCTTCAGTCGAGTGACAAATAGACTTTTCAATCGCGTTTCGATGCGGCCCGACCACCCGCTGCAACCGCAGGCGCCCGGCGACTATGCCTGACCGGGGGCCTGACCGGGGGCCTGACCGGGGCCTTGACCGGGTTCAGACCGGGCCCCTCATCCGCAGACACTCGAACCTCTTGCCTCCGGTCAGGACGATTTCCATCGCGCCGATCGTCGTCAGCCCAAGCGAATTGTAGAAGCGCTCCGCATTCAGACTGGCGTAACACTCGAAAGTGGCGATCCCCGCCTTGCCGGCGTCTGTCGCGCAGCGCTCGAATATGAGGCCTCCGAACCCCTGGCCCGACCAGTCCGCATGCGTTGCGAAATGACGCAAATGCGCGACGCCCTCGGCCACCGTCCCGGAACCCGGCGCGGCCCTCGTCCATCCCCCGCACGCCACAATCCCGCCCGTGTCGACCTCGACCACATAATAAGCGCCCGACGTCAGCAGCGCCGGGTTGGCCCTTCCCATCGACGCGACCGCGGCGGCAAGAACCGACGGCTCGTAGGCGCCGGCCATCAGCCGGGAATACGCGGAACGCAGGACGGACGTGACCGCGCCCTGATCGTCGAGCCTCGCGACGCGGATCCGCGCTTTCACGGGCCGATCACTTCAATCTGTCGGCGATGCGTGATTTCGATCGACGGCCCGTTGATCCGCTCAATAAAACCGCGAACGCGCAGCCTGGCCCCCTCGAGCGAGAGAATGTCGAAACCGTCGCTGCGCCAGGCGCGAACCCGCGACGGCGTCGCGGTCGCCGTGAAGTCGGTGCGATAATCCGCGCCAAAATTGAGATATGTCCGCCGCCGGGTCTCGCTCGCTGCGCGCAGCGGTCCCTCGACGAGTTGGAACGCGCCGATTGCGCCGACGGCGCCGTCCGAAGGCCAGACGCGATAGGCGTCAAGGCTCCACAGCCCCCGGCCCGCGGCCCTCGCCTGCGCCTCAACGCGCAGAAGCGGCGTGAGACGGGAATCTTCGCGCGTTTCCGGACGCACCCGCGCCGCGCCGCCCGCGACAAGGAGCGCCTGGAGCGACGTCTTCTCGCCGTTCCTTCGCTGGCGGCTCGCGACCACGACGCGTCGCCCCCAGCGATCAGGCGGCGACGCCTCGCGAATCTCGTCAACGCCGTCCGCGAGGAGGGCCTCCAGCATCGCCCGGGACCGCTCTGCGTGAGGGGCCGGTCCGCCGGCGCCGTCCGGGCTCGGCGCGACGACGTCGGCGAGGCGGTGCTCGACATCGCCGATGGAAAAGCGGTCGCCGGAAAGGGCGACGGGCGCGGTCGCCGCGCAAGCCGGGACGCGCCCGCCGGCGATGGCGGCCGTCACCGATGCGCAAAGAAATCTTCGCCGACGCATCATTCTATTCTGACACGGACGGTTGAAGACGCGCGCCGGCCGGCGGCGTCGACGACCACGATCTCGTGGAATCCCGCTTGCTCCGGCCGCCACCGGCTGCTTCCCGCAGCGTCGGCCGTGATCGCGGCGCCGTCGACATACCAGCGATGCGCGCCGCGCCCGCCGCGGGCGGCGAGGACCAGCGCCCGCCCCGCATCGGCGCGGGCGAAGACCTCTACGCCGTCTCGCGGAAAGACGATCGACGGGGCGGACGCCGCCGCCGTCGCGCCCATCCGCGCAAGCGCCGGGGCCGGGGCGTCTTCGCCGTCCCCCGGCGCGCCGGGATCGCGATCAAGCCGCGAGAGCATGTCGAACGCGTCGAAAACGAGCGGCGCGGCCGCCTTGCGGCCCGTCGCGCCCGGACGCGAACCGCCGTCAGCGCGGCCGACCCAGGCGACGACCGCATAGCGCGCGCCATATCCCGCAGCCCAGGCGTCGCGATAACCATAGGACGTGCCCGTCTTGAAGGCGATGCGCGGCGCCCCTGTTGCGAGACCCGTCGGGGCGCGACCTGCGAGCGCAGGCGCGTCGCGCAAGATCGCGCCCACCCGCAGCGCACTCGCCGCCGACATGATCCGATAAACGCCGCCCTCTTCCTCATCCGTACGGGAACGAATGGGACGAACCGCGCCGCCATTGGCGAGACCGGCGTAGAGCGCGGCGACGTCGCCCATGGTGAAGCCCGCCCCCCCGAGCGCGAGCGCCAGTCCGGATCCGCCTTCGGCGGACCGCGTGCGTCGGGGCGACGCGCCGGCCGCGTCAAGAACGGCGGCGAAACGCTTGGGACCGACGCGGTCGAGGGCGGCGACGGCCGGCACGTTCAGGGAATGCTGCAACGCTTCGCGCAGGCGCACTTCGCCGCGAAATCTGCGGTCGAAGTTCTCCGGCATGTAATCGCCGAAGGACCGCGGCATGTCTTCGATGACTGTCCGCGGCGCGGCGAGGCCGTCGTCGAAAGCAAGGCCGTATATTACCGGCTTCAGGATCGAACCGGGTGAGCGAACGGCGCGCGTCAGATCGTTCCAGCCCCCCGGCGCGTCGAGCCCGGCCGAGCCGACGCTGGCGCGCAACGCCATTTCCTCATGATCGACGATGACCAGCGCGGCCGTCGCCTCGTCCGTTAATCCGTCCGCATGCATCCGGACGAGTCGCTCCGCCTCGCGTTGCAATGACAGGTCAAGACGGGTACGGACGACCGCGGGGCCGCGCCTGGCGGCGCGCCGAGCGAAATGGTATGCTGCGCGCGGAAAGGGCCGGCGCGCGTGCGGGGCCGGCACGCGCGCGGCCTCCCTGGCATGGCGCGCGCTCATCAGGCCGCGATCCACAAGCGCCTCGAGGATGCGCGCGCGCGCCGCGACGGCGTTCTGCGCGCGACGATCGGGGCGACGCGCTTCGGGCGCTTGCGGCAAGGCGATGAGGAGCGCCTGCTCGGCGTCCGTCAGACGAATCGGCTCCCTGCCGAAATAAGCAAGGCTGGCGGCCCGCACGCCCTCCAGATTGCCGCCATAGGGCGCGAGCGTCAGATACAGCGCCAAGATCTCGTCTTTGGAAAGCCGGCGCTCGATCTGCAGCGCCCGAAGCATTTCGATGATTTTTGAGGGGATGGTCCGGGCGCGCGGCTCGAGCAGCCGCGCCGTCTGCATGGTGATCGTCGAGGCGCCCGACACGATCCGGCCGCGGCGCACGGCTTCGAGGACCGCGCGGCCGATTGCGACGAAATCGACGCCCGGGTGATCGTAGAACCGCTTGTCCTCGACGGCGATCAGCCGCTTGATGAACGTCTGATCGACCGTGTCCGGATCGGCTGCGAAACGCCAGCGCCCCTCGGGCGTGGTGAACGCGTGCAGCCATTGACTGTTGCGGTCAAGGATCAGCGGACTGACCGTATCAGCCCTGTGCAGCGGCGGCGGCGCGAGGCGATCGATCAGCGCGAGCGAGGCCGCGAAAACGGCGATCGCAGCGACAGGCGGGCGCGCGCGCCGGAAGACGCGAAAGGAAAACGCCATCCCGCGCTCCTATCCGGCCTCGGCGATTGAAAGGCGCGCTGCGCCCGTGCGGCCGACGACCCCCGGCCGGTACATGTCCTCGACGACGACGCCCGGCATCGTGAAAACGCCGGGCGTGACGGCTCTTACGACATATGCGAGCGTAAAGGGCGCTCGGCGGACATCGAGCGCCGCGACGAAACGGTCGTCTCGCGCCTCGGCGATTTTTGTCCGGCTGATTTCACCAATCCACCGATACGGACCGTCGACGCCGCCGCGTGCGCCCGCGTCGTCGGGCCCGAGCACGGTCTCGATCTCGAAACCGGGCGGCAGAAGATCGACGATGATCGCCGGATGCAGACGATCTCCTTGCGCCTCGCCGGCGATAACGATGACCAGCCGGTCGTTCTGTCTCACCGCGGATAGGTCGACCGGACCGCCCTCTCGCGTCGTCAGGCGTTTCTTAACGGAAAAGCCCGCGGCGACGGGCGGCGGGGCGCCGGCTGGGGCCCCTGAAACCGTTACGGTGCGGAATATCGGGCCGTCGCTCAGGTTCGTGAAGACAACGCCGTCGCCGTCAAGATCCGAAAGCGACGGGGAGAAACTCGGCGCGGGGACCCCTTCCGCCCTCTCCCCGTCGACGGAGACAGCCAGCGGACCGGCAGCGCGCAGGAGCGCCTGCGACGCGAGAAGAACGAAGGCCTTTTCCTGCGTGTTCAACTCCTCGGGGGCCCGCATCCGGCCCGTCAACGCGCGCGCCAGCGCCTCGACGTCCGACGCGCGGCCGGCTTCCGCGGCGAGCGCAAGAACCCCCGCAGCGTCGCGCAGCGGGGACTGATAATAATCGCCGGTATTGTCGAAACCGATGGCTTCGCGAGCCTCGGCGAATGCGTTCCGTGCGCGCGCGTTGTCGCCCATCATTGCGAGCGCCGCCGCGATATGGGCGCGCGCGAGCGGGCTCGCCGTCTCAGACAACAGCGCGTCATGGAAATATCGGAGGTCTGACAGATCCGCCCTGCCCGCGCGCGCAAGAACGTAAAGAGCGTACGCAGCCGATCGACGGCGCAACTGTTCGGTCGTGTCGTTGGAGTTCGGCCCCTCATCGGCCCGGAGTTGATAGCGCACAGGGGTCCAGCGATCGGTTCGGGCGATATCCTGGAGCGCGTCATAGGCGCGGACAAGCGCATCCTCGGGGACGCCGTAGCCCTCCGCCTTGGCGCGATCGAGAAAATCGACGACATAGGGGCCGAGCCAGGCCGACGCGCCGCCGTCGCCCTCGCGCCACAAGCCGAAGGCGCCGTCCGGCCCCTGCCGGTTCAGGATCGCGTTGACGGCTTTCTGCACCCGCGGACGCACGGCCCTTTCAGGACCGCGGCCGAGTTCACCGCCGAGAACATCGACGAAGAGCAGCGGCATGGCGCTACTGGTCAATTGTTCCGTGCACCCATAAGGGTAACGATAGAGCGCGTCGAGAAGGGGACCCGGTTCAACGCCTTCAAGGCGCGAAAAGGACACCGTGACCGCCGCCGATCCCGGTGCGAAACCGTCAAGCAGCGCCGACGTCGCCTTGAAGCTCTCGCCTGGGGCCAGCGCCGCTGTCGACAAGTTCGTGACCGGAAAGAAAGGCGAGCGCACTTCGACGGGATAGTCATGGCTCACCTCGAAGCGGCCCGGCCCCGCGATGTCGAGGAGGACCCGGGCGACGCCGGGTTCGTCGGCGGTCATCGCAAAGGTCGCCGTTTTCCGCTCGCCCCTTTCAAGCGCGAAGGTCTGCTCGGCCTCCAAAGCGACCGGGCCGCTCGCGCGCAGCGAGGCTAGGTATGCGCCCGCCTCGCCCTCCACATTGTCGATTGAAAGCGTCGCGCGCGCCTCATCGCCAGGCGCGAGGAAACGCGGCAGCGACAACAGCGCGGGCGCGGCGTCGCGCACCGTGAGGGGCTGCGCGGCCGCGCCGAGCTTTTCGCCCGACCAAGCGACAGCCATCAGGCGCAGTTCGCCGTTGAAATCCGGGATCTCGAGCCGGACGCGGGTTTTCCCGCCGTCGCCGACCGAGACCGGACCGGAATAAAGCGCGACGGACCGGACAGGGACCACCGTGAGCCCTTCGCCGCCGATCTGATCGCCGCCGAAGCGCGTCGCCGCGCCGAGATTGGCGTGGAGGATCCGACTGTAGTCATCACGCACGTCCACGCCGAGACGGCGCTTGCCGTAGAAATAGTCGACGGGATCGGGCGATGCGAATTTCGTCAGCCGGAGGATGCCCTCGTCGACCGCGGCCAGCGTCAGCATCACCTCCTCGCCGCGCCGCGCGCCGTCGATGGTGACCGGAATATCGACCGCTTGACGCGGGCGGATCTTTTCGGGCGCGTGAAGCGTGACGTCGAGGGTTCGCGCGTTCATGTCGAACGGCACATGCGCGACCGCCATGGCGCGGCGCGGGACCGGGCGGTCGACCGCGTCGCGCGGCGTGACGATGCTGGCGAGGACGTAGAACCCGCCGCCCCATTGCTGGTCCGTATCGATGATGATCTCGCGGCCGCCCTCCTCGATCTTCATGCGTTGAACGAGATGCACCTTATCGGTCGCGACAGTGACGATCGCTTCGCCCGCATAGGGAGCATCTAGGAAGAGGCGCGCCCGCGCCCCGGGCGCGACGGGTTCTTCCGGCGTCGTGATCGAGGCCTGGTCGGGCGTGTCGGCGCCGGCCGCGTAGGAGCGCCAGCCCACATAGAAGCGGATCTGCGATCGCGCGCCGGTTTTCGGATCGGTGACGGCGAGCCGGTACGAACCGGGATCGAGAGTTTGGCTGATCCTGGCGACGGCGTCTTCATCCGTCGCGGCGCGTCCGTCCGCAATTAGAACGTCCTTATACGAACGCCGCCAGCGCCATTCGCCGTTCTCGCGATACCAGTCGAACCAGAAATCCTCCTCCACAAGCCTCCATTCGAGCTCGCCCTGGCGGGCCGCGCCGAGCCGGTCAAGGAGCACCGCCTCGATTTGCGCGGGCTCGTCGACGCCGAAACCGCCGCCTTCGACGGCGAGTTTCAAGCCCAGATAGGCCTCGTCCGGACGAACGGGAATGCGCGCGCTTTCGCGCACGGCGCGACCGCCGGGCTCGGAGACGCCGACGACGAGGTCGGCCCTCATGGGCGCGCCGAGGCCCTTCGGCAGATCGTCGATTCCCAGCGGGATCGAGACGGCGCCGGACGCATCGGTCTCGCCCCGCGCGAGCGGCACGATGCGTTCGCTGAACCGCGGCTCGATCGGCCCGAAGCGGAAACTGCGATAGTCCGGAAAGGGATTGGGATCGAGGCGAAGCCGCGCCTCGGCTTCCACCGGCAGACCGCCAGCCGGCGCGCCGTAGAGAAACCGGGCGGACACCCCGACAGGCCTCGCGCGCTCGTCCGTTATGGGCGCTTTATCGTCGACTTCGATGTCGACGGCGAGTCTTTGCGGGACCCCGCCCGCCCCCTAACCCCCGCCGCCGCGGAGCGGCGCGACGCGGGCGGCGTCGACCGCGACGCGCTCGACGCGGCGCGGCGCGCCGGTCGGGATTTCGTAGTCAAGGCTGAAGCCGCCGACGGCGAACGCCTCGATGCGACGCTCGAAAGCCTTTACATCGTTCGGCCTGCGGATCGTCACGGTGAGCGGTCTCTCCGCGGCCGCGACGCCCGCCGCGTTTCGCAACAGGCCCGTCAGGCGCACCGTCTCCCCCGGGCGATAGACGCCGCGATCGAAATAGACAAAGGCGTCCAGGGCGCGGGCCGGCGCGCGGCCGCCGACGTTCCGATCCGAAAGGTCGAGCGGGGCGCGCTGAAGATCGATCGCAGTGAAATCGCTTTGCGGCCCATAGGCCATGATCATCCGCGGATTAAGGGGCGGCGCGCCGTTGACGATGGGGCCGTCGAAACGCGCGCGTCCCTCGGCGTTCGTCCTCGTCGTCGCTAGAAGATCGTTGTTTGCGGCGATCAGGGAAAGCTCGATCCCCGAGAGCGGGCGCGCCGTTTCGATCGACCTTGCGAAGATGTCGACGCCGCTGTCGCTTGAAAACGTCGTCAGGGCGATGTCGGTGAAGATGACCCAGCGCCAGGCCTGCGCCGAGCGGTATTCGTCCGCCCCCGGAGAGGCGTCCCGCGCGCGGATGAAATAGGCTCCCGGCTTCAAGTCAGGGAGCGCCGCTCCGAGGGGAAAGACCGTTGTCGTCGCTTCATTCGGCTCGCCGGCGACGTCGATCTCGCCCTCGTAGACCGGCGCGCCGACGTCGCTCCCGTCCTCATCGCCGTAGACGTAGTAATAGTTGTTCTCGCCGAGCGCGCCGCCCTCGACGATCTCCTTGCGCGCGAGCGAGCGGTCGGAGACACGCAGGATCTCGATGGCGATCGTTTCGACGTTGACGGTCTCGATCCCGAGGCCGTCGGATTCAAGCCGCGGCAGGATCACTCCCTCGCCGGCGAAGCCGACATAGGCCGGTTTGTCGCCGAAAGCGACGGCGACACGGTCGCCGCGCGCAAGGCGCTCGCTTCCTTCGGCCGGCAGCCCGGGGCGCAATTCGACAACGTAGTCCGCATCGTATTCAAGGCCCGTGAGGCACAGTTCGGCCCCGGCGACCTCGATCGCCGGCTTCACCGCCGGGCTGAGGCTGACGTAGTCGGCGTAATTCGTCTCACCACTGGCGTCGAGGTCGCGCGAAAACTGGAGGCAGGCGCGTGGCGAGGGCGATTTCGTGTCAATGACGAGGCGATCAAATCGAAAGCGCTCAGGGTCCGGCTCGGTCGGTCGCGGCGCCTTTTCATCGCGAACGGTCTGGAAACGGCGCCTTTGCCCGTTGGCTTCCGCGTCACGCGTCTGCGGGGCAATCAGCGCCTGATCGCCGGTCCCCGGCCCGGACGCGGCGCGCTCCGCGGTCGGGATCGCCCGCCCCGCGAGCAGTCCCGCGGCGAAAGCGGCCAGAAGCCCGGCGATTGTCGTAAAGGAATTGGTTCGCGCCATGGGGCCCTCCCGTCGGCATCCGGTCTGTGCATTCCTACGCCCGCACGGCCCGTTTGAGAAGCGCGCCGGGCCGAGCCCCGCCCGTTCCGCCCGGTCGATTGGCGTTGCGCTGCGGCTCGGCGGGGGTGTTTCCGCACGCCCCCAAGCCGTGCTAACTTCGACCGGTGAGTCCCCGTAGCTCAGCAGGATAGAGCAGCAGATTCCTAATCTGAGGGCCAGAGGTTCGAATCCTCTCGGGGACGCCATGCTTTATGCAGTTCCAGGCCTCTCTTGCGTTATTCGGAGCGCAGGATCGGGGGGGGGCTGTTTCGCGCTCCTTCTTCAGATTTGCAGGGCCCCTGCGAGGGCGAGGACGCGGCGTTTTGACGGACCGCGAACGAACTCTCGGTTTACGCCAAGCGCGCGCGACGGCCGTTTCAGCCCGGCTTCCCTGTCGAGGCGCTCAACGAACCGCGCGTATTGAGGCGCTGCCCCGGAGGTCGAAGGCCGCGAAATTCCGGGCGGCATCGCGCTGGACGGTCCGGGCGGGTCGAAATCGATCATTGGCCGCGGCCGTGTCGACAAGTCCCGCCATGCGGGTTTGGCGCTTCGTCGGGACGCCGACGCGGAGCGGCGACACGTAATCGCGTTCCGCGGAGCGCCGATCGCCCCCCGGGAAGCCGGCGAGGCTCCGCGCGGTTATAGAAACCGTTTGCTAAAGGAGCGCCGCGAGGTCACGTCGCACGACCTTGTTCATCGTGTTGCGCGGAAGCGCGTCGACCATCGCCAATCGCTCGGGCCACTTGAATTTGGCGACCCCCCGAGCCTCAAGGAATACGCGCAGCTCGTCCAGGCTAACAACCGCCCCCGGCTTTGCGACGACGACAGCCGCCACTTTCTCGCCCAAAATTTCATCTGCATACGCACATACCGCCGCTTCGACGATCGAGGGATGGGCGTTCAGCAGCTCGTCGAGCTCCTCCGGCGAGATGTTCACGCCGCCCCGCACGATGATGTCCTTCCAGCGGCCCACGAAGCGAAAAAGCTCGTTACGCTCGCCCGCGATCTGGAACAGGTCGCCCGTGTGAAAGTATCCGTCTTCGGAAAAGACGGCTGAATTATCGGCATCCGACTGGTAGTAGCCGTCAAAGACGGTCGGCCCGGCGATCAGCAGTTCCCCCGTGCGTCCGGGTTCCGTGATTTCCTCGCCGCTCGCCGGATCTACAAGCCGGGTCCGCAGCTGACGCGCGATCCTGTTGCGCCATTCACCGGCCTCGCCGCCGAAGCGCGGAAAATACGCCGCGCGCGCCTCGGGGTCGGGGATGTCGACGGGATCGCTGATTAGCGCCATGCCCTCGTTCGATCCGAACAGGTTCACCACGTCAATGCCGAAGACATCCCTGAAGCCCGCCACCATGGCGGTCGACAGGGGCGCGCTTCCCGAACCGATGATCCGGAGTCTGGACAGATCGTAATTCGCAAGCACGGCGTCCTTCATCTGCAGGAGGCGGCTGAGGACGGCCGGAGGCGCAATCGAATAGGCCGCCCCTTCATCCTGCAGCTGTTGCAGGAAAACAAACGGCTCGAAGGGATGATGAAGCACCAGCTTCGTGCGCAATTTCAGCCAGTAGTAAAGAAAGCCGCCGATCGCGGCCATATTGATGAAGGGAAAGGGATTGAGCATGACGTCGCCTTCGCTGAGGCGAATGGCGTCTTCGCTGGCGAGCGTGGACGACAACCAGTGATTGTGGCTGCGCGGAACGCCTTTCGGACGTCCGGTCGTCCCTGAAGTCCAGCAGATCGTGAAAATATCATCCGCGCTCTGCGTAAGGCTTCGGACATAGGCGTCGTAGGAATCTTCCTCCGGCTCGGCGCCTCGCCGGTCCTTCTGTTTCTCTTTCGCGACATGCGAACCGCCGTCCGCCGACAACAGAACGACGCGGCAATCCTCATCGAAATTGGCCCCGTGAACGCCGCCGAACGCCGCGCCCTTGAACTCCCCGACCGCGATATAGGCTGCGGGCTTGATGACCGAGGCCGCGTGCGCCAGTTCGAACCGGCCGTACTGCATCGCCACGGGGCTGACGACGAGCCCAAGGCGCGCAGCCGCAAGATAGGCGATCACGATCTCTACGGTGTTCGGCAGTTGCAGGAGGACCGTGTCGCCCCTGCGGAGGCCAGCCTCGAAAAGCGCCCTTGCGAAAATGTCGACCGCATTATCGAGCCCGCCGTAAGTCAGCCGCCTCGGCTCGCCGCCGACGAGTTCGCCGCGGTTGGGCGGATCGACGAGCGCTTCTTCGGACCGCGCCGCTCTCAGCGCCGCTCCGAAGAGCGTGTCCAGCGTCTCGTCGCCCCACCAACCCTGTTGCCGATAATGCCGCGCAAGGTCTTTCGGGGTGGTTTGCATCGGAAACGACCTCTACCGCCATTGGCGAAAATCCGCGAGGCGCGTGCCCGCGAATTGTCGTGTTGCTTTTATAATCGTACTTTATTAGCTGCTCATCGGCGGTCAATAGGCGCTGCGCCATGGAGATTCGCTTCCGCCGCGAGAGCCGTTAGCGTTGAGTGTACGAGAGATTTTCCGTGAAACAATCGAAATTCATCCGCACCTGTTCGATCTGGCGCGCGCTCGAGGTCATCGGCGACGCGCCGACGCTCCTGATCCTTGAAAGCTTCTGGCTGGGCGCGCGCCGTTTCGACGACTTTCACAAGCGCACGGGTCTTTTGAAGACCGTGTTGAGCAGCCGTCTGAAGAAACTGGTGGACGCGGATTGCATGTACAAGGCTCGCTACTCCGAGCGGCCGCCGCGATACGAGTACCATGCGACTGAAAAGCTGCGCGAGCTTTTTGCGGCCGGCCTCGCAATGCTGCATTGGGAGAGCAAATGGGGCGCGAAGGACGGCAAGCTCGGCATCACCTTGCGCCACAAGCCGTGCGGCCAGGTCACCGATCCCAAGCCGGTGTGCGGCAGTTGCCGGATTGATCTGGACCCTGCCGATTCCGAATGGGAAGAGGGCCCCGGCGTCGGCATGATGCTCGCACAATACAGCCGTCGCAGGCGGCGTACGGCCGGCGCAGAGTCGATGGTCCATTCCACGACGCTCTTCGACGAGATCTCTGGCGTCATTGGCGACCGCTGGTCGACGCTGATCATTCGATCGATCTTCACCAGGCTCAACAAGTTCGACGAGATCCGCGAAGATACTCAAATCGCCTCCAGCGTCCTTTCCGTCAGGCTGGCGCAGCTCTGCGATCGGGGGATTCTCGTCAAGACGCAGCTCGCCGAAGGGCCCGGGCGACATCGCTATCTGCTGACCGATAAGGGCAAGGATATCTACCCGATCCTTCTGTTCCTCCTTGTCTGGGGAGACCAATGGTATGCGGCGCCGGAAGGGCCGCCGCTTATCCTGACGCATCGCCCATGCCGCGAGCCGCTGGCGCCGGAGATGGCCTGTTCCGCGTGCGCAAAGACAATCAGGCTCGGCGAACTCGATGTGCGTTTAACCGAACCCGCCGAGGCGAAACGCGACGCTCTCAGGAACGCTTCATAGACAGCGGCGTCTCGCCTCGAATCAAACATGGCGGCCTTTCGGAGCGGGATCCGGTGCGACAACGGCTCAACGGGCGCTCGCCTTGAGCTGCAGCGAGCCTAGAATTCAACCGTAATGGCGCCGCCGAAGGTGCGCGGCGGGCCGAACAGCGAGAAACCGTTGCCGAGGAAAGGTATCACGTGCGTTTGATACTCTTCGTCGGTGATATTCTTCGCCCACATCGCAATCTCGACATTGGCGTTGTCGGGCCGGTAGGCCAGCCGCGCGTCCAAAAGTCCGTAGCCGTCAATCAGGGTTTCGCGCAGGTTGGTCGCCTCGTGGAAAAAGTCGTCCCGCCACGCATAGTTTCCGCGCAACAGGATCTCACCGCCAGGCGCGTCGAACGTCGTCGCGGCGAAAACGTTGAACGAAACACCGGGCGAACGCGGCAGGTCGTTGCCGTCGAGATCAATCCCGCTGACGGCGGAACCGTCGATCTCCGTCTCGAGGAGGGACAGGTTCCCGCCGAGTTCCAGCCCGGGAACCGGCTGAACGACGGTTTCAAACTCCGCTCCGTAAATTTCGGCGTCGACGCTGAAGGTTACGAGGTTCAATCCCCCGTCGAGAATGAATTGCTGCAAGTCGTTGTAGTCATTGTAAAAGGCGGTCGCGTTGAACCGCAGCCTGTTGCCGAACGAATCCGTCTTTACACCGATTTCATAATTGTTGACGGTCTCCGGAGCCAAAGCGGCGCCGACATTTTGCAGGACGTTGTTCTGGCTCGGAAAGACGCCCGACTTGTATCCGCGGCTGTAGGAAAGAAAAATGAGATCGCCGCCGGGGAGCACGTATTCGAAGCTGGCCCGTCCGGTCACGGCGTCGAAATTCTCCTCGGCCGAGATGTCGTAAGGCTGGCCGGGAAACAACGGCACTCCGGGCACGCCGTCAGAGGGGTCTTCGTTGTCAATGGCGATCTGACGAATTTCCTTTTCATCATAGGTGTACCGCACGCCGCCCGTGAGCCTCAGGCTTTCCGTGATCGGCACCGTGGCCTGAGCGAATATGGCGTAGCTCGTGTTCGTCGCGTCCTGAATGAATTCGGTATCCCCGCTCGCCGCGGGAAGAGGCGCGAAAACGAGATCGAAGGTCTCATTCCGGTCGACGTTCTCACGGAAGAAGTAAAGCCCCGCAACCCACTGGATTTCGCTGTCTGCGGTCGAGGACAACCGGAGCTCCTGGCTGAACTGGTTCGAGTCCTCCACCACTTCATCATCATTACGCGGTAGAATCGGAGGAGACGACAGGTCCTCAAACCATTCAAGCGACACGTCGCGGTAACTCGTAATCGACGTGAGAACGCCGATCTCCGTTTCCAATTCTCCGCGCGCCATCAATCCCCACACGTCGCGTTTCTGGAACGTATCCGGATTAACATTCGTAAGGCGAATGTCGGTTCCCTCCGGATAGAAAGCGCGGAAGGCGGGCGTCGTCGCCACATCGTCAAATAGCGGAAACGGCACGCGCGCATTGCCGCCATTGTCGTCGGAAGCATAATCGCCGCTCAGCAGCAGAGAAAATCGCTCGCTCGGTTCAAAATAGGCCTGCGCGCGCACGCTGACATTCTCCACGCCGCCGACCTCCTCGCCGGTGGTCAGCGTTTCGGCGAAACCGTTCTGTGTACGATAGGAAATAGCGGCCTTGACCGCCGCCCGCTCGGAGAGGGCGAGGTTGCCCACGCCGCGGCCCTCATAATTGCCGTAATTGCCTGCGATCCCCTGCAGGCGCAGGGAGGAGCCTTCGAGGCTCGGCTTCTTGGTGATGACATTGATGGCCCCGCCCGTCGTGTTGCGGCCATAGAGGGTTCCTTGCGGTCCGCGCAGCACTTCGACGCGCTCCAGATCGAAGAAGTCGAAATTCGAGCCAGCGGCGCGGCCGATATAGACCTCGTCGATGAAGACCGGCACTGTCGGGTCGCTCGCCGCGGAATCGGAGGTCGAGCCGACGCCCCGGATGTAATATTGGGGCTCGCCCAAATTGAACTGCGTGTTCGTGAAATTCGGCGTACGGATCGCGATGTCGCTGACGTCGACCGCCTTGATCTCCTGGAGCTGCTCTTCACCAAAGGCGGTGATCGCCAGCGGCACGTCCTGGATGCTCTGTTCGCGCTTCTGGGCGGTGACGACTATTGTCTCCAGGCCTTCTTCGCCCGACGGCGTCCCGGCATCCTGCGCGAGCGCGCCGCCCGCGAGCATGACCGCAAACGCCGCGCCGCAGCCCGCCGGAGCCGCCGCGTTGATCAGGGTCGTTTTGATCGGTTTCATTATTCGTCCCTCCCTCGGGGCGCACCCATGGCGTCGCCGGATTGCGCGCCGCCGGATTGCGCGCCGCCGGATTGCGCGCCGTCTCCGCGGCGCTCAGTACAGTTATGAATGTAACGCAACCGGGCGCGCCTCAGCAACTAAAAACGCATTCCCTCCTGGCGCGACCGGCGCGGATCGCTGCGGCGCGGCATGGCCTCGCCCGCGTCAATCAACCGTCGGGCGCAGCGGAAAAGGACGCACGCGAACGGTCGTTACGCGCCCTTCAGGCTGCGCCGCGCTCGCCTCGACGACGTCCGGCGGAACGCCGCGCTCAACCCAGTTCTCGAGCGCGGTGAGCCAATCATATCCGTCTGGCGTGCGCGCCGGCGCGTCCCAGCAGTGACCGAGATGGGGGGTGAGAAAAAGCCGGAAGAAGCGCTGCGTTTTCTCCTCTCCGCCCATGGCGGATGCGACCGCCTTGAAATAGTCGACGGACTGGTCGGGCAGCACGAGCGGGTCGGCGGCGCCGTGCCACATGAGCATCTTCCCGCCTGCATCGCGGAAGTCGGAAAGGTCCGTATCGAGCGCGTTGAAAAGCAGGGCCTGCCGCGCGAGCTTCGGAACGTCCCGGTCAAAATCGAAATCATGGGCGGAGAGTGTCTCATCGTCGTCCGGATAGGCGAGGTAGCGCCCATAGCCCTCGGCGAGCTGAACGCCCGGTCCTTTCGCGCCTGCGGCCCCGATATGCCAGATCCGCCAGAAGCGCTCGCTGCCGGCCGGCATGCCGGCGAACAGAGCCTCTCCCTCGCTGGTGCGCGGGCCGCCATACCAGGCCGCCACCACGCGCCTTTCCTCCGCAGTCAGACACTTTTCCTCGTCCGCGCCGCAGGCCGGAACCGACGCCAGATTGACGTTGCAAGCCAGCGGCGCGGCGATGACGCCGTCGGGCTCCCCGTCGAGCCGGTCGCATTGCTCAAGGGCGACATGTTCGAGAAAGGGCAGTTTCCTGTTGAACTCCGGCCCCAAAACGCGATCGCCGTTTTCATCCGTGTTCGACTGGACCACCCAGGCGCCGAAAATCCCGCCGGACCCGGCGAGGTCGAGAACGGGGCAGCCGCTGACGACGCCGTCAAACAGCCTCGGATAGCGCTGCGCGGCGATCGCGGCCATGCGCCCGCCGTTCGAGCACCCCGAGAAATAGGCGTAACGTGGGTCTTGCGAGTAAACGGCGCGGATCAGTTCGTACGCTGCGGCGTGCGTCAGAGGGATGGCGCGATGCGCGTAGACTGCCTCGGCCTCGGCGTTGTCAAGCGCCCAACGCGCATCGCCAATATGCGCGCCTTTATGCCCGCCGTCGGTGGTGATCGCCGCATAGCCGCGCTCGACGGCGTAATTGATCGCATTCGAGCGTCCCGGCTTATCGGCGAGCACCTGACCGCAAAAGCCGCCGCAGCCGGTCTGAAGAAGTTTGCGGTTCCAGTTCTCCAGCGGCAGACGCGCCTCGAAGCCGATCTCGGGCGCGATCACGCCGCGCACGCGGCAAAAGGGCGGAAGACCCTCCCGGTCATGAACCGGCTCGGCCGATGAGACATCAAGACCGGCGGCGACGTCGCGCCCGGCGAGCGCGAAGCAGCGTTCGGCCGCGGAGGAAACCGGCGGCGGCTCACCGGAAGCGAGGAGAAGCGCTGTGATCAGATTTGCGAACATGCCTGGTCTCTCAATCGAGGCGTCCTTGCTCCGTCCGACGCCACAAAAGGCTGTGGGTGCGCGCCGTCCCGTCCGCCAGCGCCTCCTCGGCCGCGAGCGCGAGCGCTTCGCCGCCTTCGGAAAAGACCGCCTTTCGACGCTGTTCCGTATTCGTCATATCGGGATTGAGGGCCATCTCCGCGTAATGCACGACGCAGTCGCCCTCAACGCGCCACCTGCCCGCGTAATGGAAATAACCGTCAAAGGCCGCGGCCTTTTTCTCGGGGCGCGCTTCACGCGCGTTCGCCAGCCCGAAAGCCGGTCGCGCGGCGGCGGCGATGGCGGCGCTCATGACGCCGCACGCCGCATAAACGAGGTAGCCGTGAAGGGCGTCGCCGAACGGACGCGTGACCCGTCCGTCGGCGTAGTCTATGCGCCAGTCCTCGATCGACCAGGCGCCGATGAAGCGCTCGGGTTCATGCCCCATTGGCGGGCGCGCGGAATTGAATGATGCGGAACCGGTTCGCGACGAAGGCGAGGTCGGTGAGGCAGGCGTTGCCGGCAGGATTGAGCCCTGTCACATGATAATCGCTGTAGGCCGCGGCGAAATTGATCGGCATGGGCTCGGTCATGTTGCACCACAGCGATGCGCCCGCGTCGGCGAAGGCCGCTTTGCCGCGTGCAAGAAACGCGGGATCCACCGCATATAGATAGGACGCGATGGCGCCGAAGCGCCGGGCGTTTTCAGCTGCGCTTTCGAGGGCCGCCAGCGCGCTATGTTCGCGGATGAGGAACGCGACCGGCGCGAAATGCTCTTCCTGATAGAGGTCGGCGTCTTTGGGCTCCACCTCCAGAACAAGAGGCGTCGCCGTGCGCGCGTTCGGAAAATCGGGGTGATCATAAGGATCCCAGCGCCGCGCGACCCGGCCTCGCTCGCGGCCCTCCGCCTCGAGGCGCTTCAGCAACTCAATCGATGCAGACGCCTGCACGGCGCCGCAAAGCCCCGCGGCGCGGGCGCCGTCGCAGACGCGCTCATCAATGGCTGCGATAAGCCGGTCGCGGAATGCGTCATACCCCATCCATCCCTCATCGGTGTTTATTCCTTCCGCAGAAAGATGAATGTTCTGCGGCGTCGTGCACATCTGCGCGGAAAAACCTGCGAGGCAGTTCGCAAGTCCGCTGACAAGGCCCTTGATGTCGTCGGTAGACTCGATGACGACTGCGTTGCAGCCGGCCGTCTCGGTAAAGACGAGCTTACGGCTGCAATTCTCTTCGATCCACGCGCCGAAACGCTGGCTCCCCGTGTAGTCGACGATCGCAACGTCCGGATGCTCCAGCAGCGCGACGGTCGCGGGCGCCTCGGCCGTGTCGGCGGCGAGAAGAACGAGATTGGGATCGAAACCCGCGCGCTCCAGCACCTGCCGACAGGCGCGCACCGCCATTGCGACCGGCAAAACGCCGTTGGGATGAGGTTTCATGATCACGGGATTGCCCGTCATCAGGTTGGCGAAAAGCGCCGGGTAGGCGTTCCACAACGGAAATGTGGCGCAACACACGACCGCGGCCGGTCCGCGCGGCGCGACCTCGTATGTCTTGTTCAGGGAGACAACCCCGGCGCGGCCGAATTCCTTTTCCCAGCGCGCGCGCCGCGGCACGTCCTTGATGGCTTTGTAGGCGTAGGCGAGAGCCTCCAGCCCGCGATCGAGCGCGTTCGCCCCGCTTCCTGAAAACGCCATCACATAGGCCTGCCCGGCGGTGTGCATGGTGGCGTGGGTGTTTTCAAACACCTGATCGAAGAACGCGTGAAGCATTTCGAGGCAGACGCCGGCGCGCGCCTCGACGTCGGCCGCGCGCCATGGCGACATTGCTTTGCGCGCGGCCGCGACAGCGACCTCGATGTCCGTCTTCGGATAATCAACGCCAAGCGGTTCGTTTGTGTAGGGCGAAACCTCCAAGCCCGTGCGCCCGATCTCTCCCGGCTGGTCAAGCTCGAACGGTCGACCGAGCTGCGCCCGAAACCGGGCCTCTCCGGCTTCCGCCGCGCCGGCGCGATGATGCTTCCGGCTCGGAGATTCGACGAAACCGCTCCAGAATTCCCGCGTCGCGCAGGCCCTCAGCGCGGCATCCAGCATTGGCTTGCGCCGTTCAAAAAGATCGTGAGCCGTTTCCGTCATCAAGCGCCGCTCCCAAATGTTACGCGCGTTCAATTACCATCGCTGCGCCGATCCCTGCGCCTGCATGCGCCACAACGAGACCGCGGTCTGCGCCCGCCCGTTCAAGTTCGTAAAGCAGCGTCGTCAGCAAGATCGCCCCCGTCGCCCCCATCGGATGACCCATGGCGAGATGACCGCCATTGACATTAACCTTCGCCGGATCCGGCTCGTAATCCCTGTAGAATTTCAGCGGAATGGCGGCGAACGCCTCCATGAATTCGATCCGGTCGACGTCCGACAAAGCCATTCCCGCGCGATCAAGCGCGCGCTCCATGGCCGAGAATCCGGCAGAGAACTGATAGACGGGATCGACGGCCGCCTCTGCAAAGGAAACGATCCGCGCGCGCGGAGCAAGCCCGAGCGCGTCGCCGGCCGCGCGAGCTCCGATCACCGCAATCGCAGCGCCGTCGGCCAAGCCGGGACAGTTCGCGATCGAATGCAGGTGCGAGATTTCGTCGAGCGCGGGAAACGCCTCGAGCATCATCGCGTCGACGCCGGCGGCGCCTTCGTCCGCGAATGCGGGGGGGATCGCGCCGAGCGCTTCAGCGGTGATTTCCTCACGGATCAGTTCATCGTGCGCCAGGACGATCTCGCCCTCCGGCCCCCGCACAGGCAGAACGCTCGGCCGGTAGCGGCCGGCCCGCCAGGCGGCGGCGGCCCGCTTGTGGGACGCCGCCGTCACCACATCGAGTTCGCGCTTTTCGAATCCCTCAAGCGAAGCGACAAGCTCGGCTCCCATGACAGGCGGCGCCCATCGAAAGCGCCGACGCGCATCCGGATCCACATAGAGCTCGGCGCCATCGGCGAGGAACGGCACGTGCGAAAGGCTTTCAACGCCGCCGGCGAGCGTGAGGCCGCCCTCCCCGGATCGGGCGCGCAAGGCCGCCTCGCCGCAGGCCGACAATCCGGGCACGCAATAATTGATCACGGTCTTGGAGCTGACGCCGTCGCCGAGCGAGGATGCAAGCCGACTGACGA
>CAZBOC010000007.1:0-24552 GCA_964493225.1 uncultured Caulobacterales bacterium
ATCGCGTTCTCGGTGATGTGGATCTGCCCCTCCTCGAGCACCACGGGGACGGGCACGACGACGGCGAATTCATCGAGCGCCCCCTGGTAATCATTGGCCATCGTGATGACGGTGCGGTCGTCGTCGCGCATGATCACGACTTTTGAGGCTTTGTTGAAAAGCTTCGTGTCGGCCTTGGCGACATAGAAGCCGCAAAAGGCGACGGCGCCGCCGGTGGCCGCGGCCGCGGCCATGGCGGCGACGCTGGCGATCAGGGTTTTTTTCCAGGTCATCGGGGCTCTCCCTTTCTGGTCGATGGTGCTGAGAGGACGGGATTTGTTCGTCGGGACGCAGACTGAAAAAGTCGGGCAGTGGACAATCCGGCTGTCGGCGGGTCGCCCCACTGGTAGCGGGCGGCCGGGTCAAGCCATTCCATCAGGGGGCGAACGAGGCACATCAGCGCGAGCGCGTAAAAAAGCCCGTCCGAGATAAAGAAATGATAAGTGAGAATGTAGGCGACCAGCGCCGCGCCGGCGGCGAATGCGGCCCGCGCCGACGCGCCGTCGGGCGTGGTCTTCGGATCGGAGATCATGAAAAAGGCGAAAAGAATGAGCGCCCCGTTCTGGAGGCGCAGGAACGGGATGGCGAGGGGGTCCTCAAGCCAGAGCGCGCGGGCGAGGATCAGCGCCGCGAAGGTCGCGAGGAAGATGAGGGGCGTGTCGAGGCGCGCGGCGCGATAGGCGACGAAGAAACCAACGCCTGCAATGACGGCGGCGAGCCAGATGGCCGCGCCCCACTGGCCGGGCGTCGTCCAGGCCGCGTCGGTGAGGCCGACCATCGCGACGATGCCGATATTCGCCGGATTGAAGAGATGCTTGCCGCCCGCGCGCAAGGCGAATTTTGAACCGACGGCGATCGCGGCGGCCGCCGCCAGCGGCCACGCCTGATCGGCGCGCAGGAGCAGCGTCAGAGAAAGGGCCGTAATCAGAGGACTTCTAAAATCCGTCCGCATGGCCATCATGAAGGCGCCGAGCCACTGGGTTGCGACCGCAGCGCTGAAAACCGCGGCCATGTGGAGGGGCTGAATTTCAAAAGCCCGTTGCGTGACGCCGAAGGCGAGAAGCGCGGAAAGCGCGACGATCTGAAAGACCCTCGGATCCTTCGGGGTCACTCTCGACAGGCTGGACGGCGCGATATTCACAATAATCCTGTTAAAGCCGCACAGTGCGGCGAAATTCGGGTGCTTCGCCGACGAATGAAAGGCCGGTCGGCTCAACCGCCGTTGAAAAAGTCGTAGATGCGCTGGGCGAGGGCCTCCGAGACGCCTTCGACGGCGGCGAGGTCCTGGACCTTGGCGCGCGCAACCGCCTTCGCCGATCCGAAGTGGTGGAGGAGGGCGCGTTTGCGCGCCGCGCCGACGCCCGGAATATCGTCGAGGGGATTGGCGCTGATGGACTTTTTGCGTTTTGCGCGGTGCGCGCCGATGGCGTAGCGGTGGGCTTCATCGCGCAGCCTCTGGATGAAGAACAGCGCCGGGTGGCGGGGCGGCAGGGTGAACGGCGCGCGACCCGGCGTTACGACCTGTTCGCCGGTCGCCGCCGACGTTCGGTCCGCGCGCTTGCGGCCCTGGTCGTCTTCTCGCCTACCCTTGGCGACGGCGATCACCATCGGGCCGTCCGCCTGCGGATCGAGCCCGACTTCCGCCATCACGTCGAGGGCTGCGGAAAGCTGGCCCTTGCCGCCGTCGAGGATCATGAGGTCGGGCTTCACCGCCTCTTCGCCCTCCTTGACGAGGCGCGACAGGCGCCGGGTCAGAACCTCGCGCATCATGCCGTAATCATCCCCGGCTACGAGGCTCTCGGTCTTGATATTGAACTTCCTGTACTGATTTTTGACGAACCCCTCCGGGCCGGCGACGATCATCCCGCCGACGGCGTTCGCGCCCTGAATATGGGAGTTGTCATAGACCTCGATCCGCTCAGGGAGCGTCTCTAGGCCAAGCACGTCCGCCAGGCCCCTCAGGCTTTTCTGCTGGCTCGCGCTCTCGGCCAGGCGTCGGGAGAGCGCTTCACGGGCGTTCATGGCGGCGGCCTCGACGACGTCGCGCTTTTCGCCGCGCTGCGGCGTCAAAATCTGAACCTTTCGTTCTGCACGCACCGACAAGGCTTGCGCCAACAGGTCGCCTTGCGGCGGCGCGACATTGGTCAGAATCATGCGCGGCGGATCGCGGCCGTCATAAAATTGCGCCATGAACGCGTCGAGAATGGCGTCGGGCGCCTCGTCCTTGTCGTGGCGGGGGAAGAAGGCGTGGTTTCCCCAATTCTGACCCGCCCGGAAGAAAAAGACCTGGACGCAGGCCTGGCCGCCCTCGGCGTGAATTGCGAAAACGTCCGCCTCGGCCAGCCCGCCCGTATTGATGTCCTGGCTGCCCTGGATGTAGGTCAGCGCCCGGATCCGGTCGCGCAGCGCGGCGGCGCGCTCGAAATCCATCGCCGCGGCGGCTTTTTCCATTTGCGCCGACAGCGTCTTCTGGATCGACTGATCGCCCCGTTTCAGAAAGGCCTTCGCATCCTCTGTAAGCTGACGGTAATTCTCAGTCGAAACGAGGCCGACGCAGGGAGCGGCGCAGCGTTTTATCTGGTGCAGGAGGCAGGGCCGCGTCCGCGCCTCATAGACGCTGTCCGTGCAGCTCCTTAAGAGAAACGCCTTCTGCAGCGTGTTCAACGTTCGGTTGACCGCGCCGGCCGAGGCGAAAGGCCCGAAATAGTCGCCCGGGCGCTTGCGCGCCCCGCGGTGTTTCAGGATCTGCGGGGCTTCGTGATCGGCGGCGATCAGAATGTAGGGGAACGACTTGTCGTCCCGCAAAATGATATTGTAGCGCGGTTTGAGCTGCTTGATGAGATTGGCTTCAAGGAGCAGCGCTTCGGTTTCCGAGCCGGTGACGACGAACTCCATCGCCCGCGTCTCGGCGATCATGCGCATGATGCGATTCGAATGCCCGCCGGATTTCGCGTAGCTCGAGACCCGGTTCTTCAGGTTTTTCGCCTTGCCGACATAAAGAACGTCGCCGTCCGCGCCGATCATCCGGTAGACGCCTGGCTTTGCGGGCAGGCGGCTGACCTGATCGGCGATCAGCTCGGCGCCGCGAAGCTTTTCGGTTGTCTCGTCCGCCGGCGCCGCCGGCGGCGCGCTCATTTCGTCCATGGCCATGCGGTATCGTTAACGAGGTTTTATCGGCTTCGCCCATAGCCTTGCGCAGGAAAGCGTCGGATGCAAAGCGGGGGGCGAGCCGTTGGACCTGAGCCGTCTATATAGGGCCGAGACGATCATTCGCAGCTGTTTTTTCCTCTGCGTCCTAATCGGCGGCGCCTTTCTCTGCGCCATGGCGGTCGAGGATTTCACGAACGCCCGCGCCAGCGCCTCGTGGCCGACCGTGCAGGGCGTCGTTCTGGACGGCGCGCGAGGTCGATATGCGTATTCAAGGAAGGGGCGGAATTACGAATCTGCGCGCCGGCGCTTTCTGACCGGGGTCGACGCTGCGTTTTTCAGCGACGCGGAGAAATATGCGACAGGGCAATTTGTTCGGGTCCATGTCTCGCCCGAGCGTCCGGAAGTGAGCGTGATCGAACCGGGCGGATCGCGCGCGGCTTTCACCCTTCTGCTCGCCGCCGGCGCGGTTTTCGTGTTTGTCGGCGGGGGCGGCCTGGCGCGGTCATTGAGCGGGCGGGCCAGCGGCGGCTTCGCCGGCCTGATTTATGTCGGCCGGATGCGCCGCGGCCGACCGACCTGATCCGCACGGACTACGCGTTCGGCTTGATGCGCTCGATTTCGACGCCCGCGCCGCGCGCCTCCGGCACCGCGTCGGGCTTCGTCACGCGCACCCGCGCCGCCAGCACGAGCCGGTGGTCCGTCGCCAGGGCGGCGATGCGCTCCGCCAGCGTCTCCACGAGCTTGATATGGCCTTCGGCGATGATCGCCTTGATCCCCTGCGTCAGACGATTGTAGCACACGACGTCCTCAAGGCTGTCCGCAAGCGGATCATCGGGCTCCACCACGTCGAGCTCGACATCGATGCGCACGGGCTGGGCGACGCCCTGTTCGTAGTCGTAGCAACCGATGAAAGCCTCGACGATGAGGCCGTCGATGAACACCGAGCGCTTCGGCCGGTCGGGATTTGCTGTCAACGCCATCCGCCGGGACTACTCGCTGATCAGGACATCGGGCGTGCGCCAGCTCAGATGCTGCCCCCCGTCGACGGCGATCATCTGGCCCGTGACGGCTTTTGCGCCGATGAGATAAAAGAGCGCGCCGACGATGTCGTCCGGCGTCGCGCCGCGCCCGAGGACCGTCGCCTCGTTCTGTCTGCGCCAGTCCCCTTCGGACTGGCGGGGATTGCGCAGGGTCGGGCCCGGGCCGATCGCGTTGACGCGCACACCCCGGGGCCCCAGCGCCTGTGCGAGGGTTTGCGTCAGCGTGAAAAGCGCCGCTTTCGACGTCGTATAGCTCAGGAACTGCGGCGTCAGTTTCCAGACGCGCTGGTCTATGATGTTGACGGCCAGGCTGTCTTCGCCGGCTGGCGCTTGAGCGGCGAAATCCTGAATGAGTTTCACCGGCGCGCGGAGATTGGTCTCGATATGGGCGTCCCAGCTCTCCCTGGTCATCGTGTCGATTTCGTCGGGTTCGAAGCGCGAGGCCGAATTGACGAGGAGGCCGACGGGGCCGAGCGCCGATGTCGCCTTGTCAAAAAGGCCGGCCGTTTCCGTCTCTTTCGACAGGTTCGCCTGGAGCGCGGCCGCGGCCCCGCCCTGAGCGATGACGGCGTCGGCCACCGCCTTCGCCCTGTCCGCGGAGCGGTTGTAATGCACCGCGACGGCGTAGCCTTGCGCGCCGAGGGCGAGGGCCATGGCCTTGCCGAGCCGGTCCCCGGCTCCGGTCACGAGGGCTGCGCGCCGGGTGGTCATTGGCCCGCCGTCGCCGCGAGAATGTAGATGAACCCTGCGTAACCCGCGAAAAAGACAAGGCCCGAAAGCCGCCCGACGTTCCGGCGCGAAATGATATAGGCGGAAACGATTACGGCGACCGCGATCATTGCGGGAATGTCCAGCGTTAGCGATTTCGCGTCGAACAGCGCCCCGCCCGCCAGTCCGGCCGCCCCGCCGACCGCGAGCAGGTTGAAAATGTTGGAACCGATAATGCCGCCGATGGCGACGTCGGATTTCTTGTGAAAGGCCGCGGCGACGACCGTCGCAAGTTCCGGCAGCGATGTTCCGAAGGCAACGATCGTCAGGCCGATCAGCTCGTCCCGGACCCCGAGATCGGCCGCCAGCATGCGGCCGTTGTCGACAAGAAGCTCTGCGCCCCGCGGCAGCCCCACGAGGCCAGCCGCCAAAAAGAGCATCGTCTTCCAGCTGACGCCGCCGGCATCAGCATACTCCGCCACCTCGTCGAGCATCGGGTCGGCCCCGTCGCGCATCGCGCTGATCCAAAGATAAAGAACGTAGGCGATGATCCCCCCGAATAGAATCGCACCTGACGATACGTCGATCTCGCCGCGGAAATACGCCAGCGCCGAGAAGACCGCCGTCGCGACCAGCATGACGCTGGCGTGCCGGCGCAGGCCGGCGACATGGGTCGTGATCGGATAGATAAGCGCCGGCAATCCGAGCACCAGAAGGACGTTCGCGATGTTCGAGCCGATGATGTTGCCGAGCGCGATGCCCGCCGCCCCGCTCAAAACGGCCTGAACTGTCACGACGAGTTCCGGGGCTGAGGTGCCGAAGGCCACGACGGTCAGACTGACGACCAGCGCCGGTATGCGCAAAGCCGTCGCCAGGCCGACGGCGCCGCGAACGAGAAGATCCCCTGAAATCAGCAAGACGGCCAATCCGAGGATGAGCAGCGCCACCGCTATTTCCATGGAGCCCCTTAGAAACCAAGCCGCCGGTTCGCCCCCGGAAGCCGACACGAAGTCAGTCGGGCGCGTTGGCCGCGCCCTGCTTGTAAGAAGCCTTGGCGTTAACCCTGATCAACCGCGAGGGCAACAGGAGCGTGACGAAATATGGCGTCCCGATCAGTCGACGCGACCTTTTTCGAGAAGGTTCAGCGCCGCCAGAAAAAGAATAAAGGCCAGGATCATGAAAATCGCGCTCACCGGACGGGCTCCCTGATAGTGTCGCGCGGCTGCGCCGCGCCGATTGAGGCAGATCTATAAAGCGTTGACCGGCTCGCGTCACCGGCATGGGCGGGGAATGTGACGGAATGTGACAGGCGGTGCGCCTGACGTCACGAATTCATCCCGAAATCTTCGCCGGCCTGACGCGAGGCCACACATTTCTCGCCCCAGTCCCCGTGGAAGACGTGGCTTGTGTTGGGTGAAAAACGGCGGAACTCGCGATGGTCGGTTTCAGACATCGGTATTGGTCAGTGCAAAGAAGGGCCCGCGCGACTTTGGGCGCTCTCGGGCGGTGGCTGTTCGCAGCGCTTGCCGTCGCCGCCCTCAGCGGAGGCGCTGCGCGCGTGGTCGAAGCGTCCCCGCACTCGTTGCCTGGGGCTCCATCAGGCTTAACGAGGGCTGTCGCGCACCGTTAAAGTTCGCGTCGCCGCGCACACCGCGCAGTCATCCCGTCCGCCTAAACTATAGGTAAGAATCGAGCGGCGGCGATGTTGAACGAAGTATCAGAACTTTTCAGCGACGTGGTGATTTCGCCGGCGGCCGACCGGCGGATGACCCAGCGTCTTTTGAATGCGTGGGCGCGGGCGACCCGGGGCCGATTTCCAGCCTGGTCGGACATGCGCCGGATCGATCTCGGCGCGGACTGGAACTGGGCGTTCGTCGTCGATTTGGAGAAAAGCGTCGGATTTCCCTATTTCATTTACCTTGGCCGGAGCCTGGCGAAACTGTCCGACGTCTACCTGACCGGGGCCGACGACTGGACGATTTCGCTTCTTGACAAGGCGTCCTGCGACATTCAGGCGGCTGTCAAGGCCGAGGCGCCCCATTTCAGGGATGACGATCTCATCCTGTGCGACGGAAGGCGGGTGCTTTTCCGATCGGTGACGGCGCCGCTTGCGGAAGACGGGGAAACAATAACCCACGTTTTCGGCGCAGCGAGCGGGCGGTTCGCCGAGCCGGATCTGTAAACCCGCGTCTCGCGGCGCCGCGCTGACGCATCGCAGGGCGTCAGCGCGCTCGCTTCGCGTCTCAATCAATGGTCAGGACGACCTTGCCGCGGGCGCGCCGCTCCTCAATGACCCTAAGCGCTTCGGCCGCTTTTTCGAGGGGGAACAAGTCCGTCACCCTTGGGCGGATTTTTCCTTCCGCGTACCACTGGAAGAGTTCGGCGACGTGCTCGCGGTGGCGCCCGGGATTGCGCATCGTGAAGGCGCCCCAGAAGACGCCGACGATCTGACAGCTCTTGAGCAGCGTCAGATTCAAGGGGATCTTCGGAATGCCGGCCGGAAAGCCGACGACGAGAAAACGGCCCTCCCAGGCGAGGGCGCGCAGCGCCGGCTCGGCGTAATCTCCGCCGACCGCGTCATAAACGATGTCAGCGCCCTCACCGCCGCAGGCGGCCTTGATCTGGGCGGAGAGCGACTTTTGGGCGTCCCGGTCGAGATCGCCGGTTGGATAGACGAGCGTGTCGTCGGCGCCGAGATCCCTGCAGAAAGCGGCCTTTTCTTCCGACGAGACGCCGGCTACGACCTTCGCCCCCATCGCCTTGCCGATCTCGATCGCCGCTGCGCCGACGCCGCCCGCGGCCCCCAGAATGAACAACGCCTCGCCGGGTTTCATCAAGGCGCGGTCCTTCAATGCGTAGTGGGACGTGCCGTAGGTCATCAAAAACGCGGCCGCTTCCTCAAAAGGCATTTCGTCGGGGATTTTCTGAACGGCGGCGGCGTCCGCGATGAAGTGGGTTGCGAAACCGCCGGCCGCAGCGCCGGCGAGAACGCGCTCGCCTTCCTTCAAGGCCGTCACGCCGTCGCCAAGCGCGTCTACGACGCCGGCGATCTCTCCCCCCGGCGCGAAGGGACGGGGCGGTTTGAACTGGTAGAGATCGCGGATGATCAGCGTATCGGGAAAATTGACGCCCGCCGCCTTGACGGCGATCCGGACCTTTCCCGGACCCGGCGCGGGCGTTTCAAGCTCGGTCAATTCAAGGCTTTCGGGGCCGCCGACGGCCGCGCTCATCATTGCTTTCATAAGGGCTCCGCGCGTGTGCATGTCTCTTGCCTCGGCGTGCATTCTTAAGCATGGTCGCAGCGTCGATAAATAACGAATAACAGCGATTTGCGGCTTTTGAGCCGTGCGTCGCGCCCGGGAGGAAGGCGATGCGCACAACGCTGTCCGCTCAATTGCGCGCCAGCCGGTCCATTCAGCCGTGCGTCGCTCAGCCGAACGCGCCACCGCGCGCGGTGCAGCTTGCGTCAGGCGGGCTGCAAGCGCCGGCATCATCAATCGCGCCCGCCGTGGGCGGCGTCGGCCTGTGACCGTTAGCGAAGCCGCGCCGCCGCCGGTCGCCGCCCCGGCGAAATTCGGGGCCGGCTACCGCACTTACGTCCTCGTTCTTTTGACCTCGGTCTACACGTTTAATTTCGTCGACCGGCAAATCATCGGCATACTGTCGCCCGCGATCAAAGAAGACCTCGGCCTGGCGGACTGGCAGCTCGGGGTTCTGAAGGGGTTCGCCTTCGCTGTCCTTTATACAACGCTCGGCATACCGATCGCGCGCCTCGCCGATCGGATGAACCGTGTGACGATCATTTCCGTCTCGCTCGCGCTCTGGTCGGGCTTCACAGCCATTTCCGGCGCCTGTCAGAACTTCACGCAGCTCGCGCTCGCCCGCGTCGGCGTCGGCATCGGCGAGGCGGGCGGCACGCCGCCGGCGCATTCTCTTATTTCGGACTATTTCCCGAAGGAGAAACGTGCGGGCGCGCTCGGCGTCTACGCCATGGGGATCCCGATCGGCGTCGCTCTCGCCTATCTCGCCGGCGGCTGGGTGACGGAAACGTTCGGCTGGCGCTGGGCCTTCGTCGTCGTCGGTCTGCCCGGGGTCGCGGCCGCGCTGCTGCTCAAGCTGACGGTTCGCGAACCTCAGCGGGGCGCCCTGGAGGACGCAAATGCGCCAGCCAGCGAATTCAGAATGGCGGGAGAGGAAACCGTCGACGGCGGGTCTGCGACGGTGAGACAGGAACTCGCCGTCATCCTGAAGGCCGCGAGGCACCTCCTTTCGATCCCGACCTATCGCGGAATCGTCATAGCGACGGCGGCGATTTCGTTCACGACCTATGCGAACGGGGCGTGGATCGTTGATTTCTATTCCCGTTCGCACCCTGATTTTCCAATACTCCAGGTCTATTTCTGGCTGGGGATCATGTCCGGCACGGCCTATTCGGCCGGGACCTTTTACGGCGGCTGGCTCGTCGACAGGTTTGCAGCGCGCGACAAGCGGATGTACGGCTTTGTCCCGGCGTTCGCGCTCCTTGTGAACGCGCCCTGCTTCCTGTTCAGCCTCTGGATTCCAGATCCCGCGCTGTCCCTCGCATTCCAGTTTCCCGTGCTGCTTTCGATCGGGTTTTACCTCGGCCCCGTTTTCGCGCTCGCCCAGACGCTCGCGCCGGTTGCCATCCGCGCGCTTTCAACCGCGATTTTCTTCTTTATGCTGAATATGATCGCGCTCGGCTTCGGGCCCACGAGCATCGGCGTTCTGTCGAGCGCCCTGATGAGCGTTCTCAGCGAAGAGCGCGCCCTGAGAGTCGCGCTCACCGTTGTCACGGCAATCGCGGTCTATGCGGCGTGGGTCTTCTATGACATGGGCAAGCGCGTGCCGGCCGACTGGGAGAAGGCGACCGGCGAGAAAGCGGCTTGACGTCTGAAAATGGCGACGGGCGGCGAAAACAAGACGAGGCCGACACGCAAGAGCGTCGCGGCGTTCATCAACGCCGTCGACAACGAAACCCGGCGACGGGACGCGAAGACGGCGCTTGAAATTTTCGGCAAAGTCACCGGCGAAAAGCCCGTGATGTGGGGCGGCTCCCTGATCGGCTTCGGTCGCTATCGCTACAAGTATGAGAGCGGGCGCGAAGGTGAATCGATGGCCGTCGGCTTCAGCCCGCGCAGAGCCCACATGGTGATGTATGTCATGGCCTCGATTGACGACGACGACCCCTTGCGTGATCAGCTCGGCAAGCACAGGACCGGCCGCAGTTGCCTCTATGTCAACAAATTTGAAGATATCGATCTGAAAATACTGGAAAAAATCATCGCCAAATCGTTCGCCGCAACCACCAGAGTGTATGGGCGGCGCTGATCGAGTTTCGCTCGAATTTGAGCAATAATCTGTCAATGTGAAGCTTTTGTGAAGCCGATTGTGGCGCTTGCGTCCCATTTCGGCGCCGAATGACCACCAACGGTTCGCCAAGGCGCCATCTCTTGTGTCCAAACTCTCAGCGTACGCCGGCCGGGCGACGACTGACGCCGGGTCCGGCGGGCTCGAAACAAAATGCGGACCGGGGAGAGTTTGATATGCCATTGATTGGAAAGCGCGCCGGCCTCGCCCATGCGGGCGCATACGAGGCGCCCCCGCGCGGCGCGGGAAGGGCGCTGCGGGGCCCTCTCGCATTTGTCAAAAACGCCGCGCAGGGCGCCTGTTCAGGCCTTCTGACCTTGCTCGGCGCCCTGCATCTGAGCGAGGGCGTGACGCCCGACAGCGCGGGTTTCGCGGCGCTGACCAATCTCGACGCGGCGACGCTCGACCGGGTCGTCGTCAATTTCCTCGACGGCGGCGTGCCGGGCGCGATCGAGATCATCGGCGCCGGCGCCTTGTTCATGAACGCCGGGCGGGGCTGGGCGCGCGTGCTGGGCCTTGCCGGCTTCGTCGCGCTCGCGCTGGCCCATGCGAACGGCGTCGATCACGCAGAACTGGTCGAAAGATTGAGCGAGCTCTACGAGGCCGCGCGGTCCGCCGTACACAGAATTGAGACGGCGCGGAGCGCCGCCTGAGCGCCGCTGCGCGCCGGAGCCGTTCGGACGAACGGCGTCGCATTTCGTCAAGGCGACAGAGGACTGGCGGGCGCGCCGGCGCCGCGCTATAGGACGGATCTTCCCATTTCGGCGGAGTGAACCATGGCCCGCGTTCTGATCACCTCTGCGTTGCCCTATATCAACGGCGTCAAGCATCTCGGCAATCTCGTGGGCTCGATGTTGCCCGCCGACGTCTATGCACGGTTTCAGCGCGCGCGGGGAAACGAGGCGCTCTTCATCTGCGCGACGGATGAGCACGGCACGCCTGCCGAACTCGCCGCTCGCGCCGCCGGTCAGACGCCTGCGGAGTATTGCGCAGAACAGTATGAAGTCCAGCGTGCGGCGGGTGAGGCCTTCGGGCTTTCCTTCGACCATTTCGGGCGTTCCTCGGGTCCCGAAAACCATCGATTGACGCAGCATTTCGCGAGCGTCCTTGAAGACAACGGCCTCATCGAAGAACGCACCGACCGACAGGTCTATTCAATTACGGACGAACGTTTCCTCCCGGACCGCTATGTGGAGGGGACCTGTCCCCATTGCGATTACGAAAGGGCCCGGGGCGACCAGTGCGACAATTGCGGGCGGCTGCTCGATCCCGTCGATCTCATTGATCCCTACTCGGCGATTTCCGGTTCGACGGCGATCGAGGTCCGCAAGACCAACCACCTTTATCTGCTGCAGTCGAAGATGCAGGAGCGGATCGCCGCCTGGGTCGACTCCAGAACGGGATTCCCGCCGCTGACCCGCTCCATAGCGAAAAAGTGGCTGAAGGAGGGACTGAAGGACCGCTCCATCACTCGTGATCTGAAATGGGGCGTGCCCGTGGTGAGGGATGGCGTCCCGCGCCCCGGATTTGAAAACAAGGTCTTCTATGTCTGGTTCGACGCGCCGATCGCCTATATCGCGGCGACGCAAGAATGGGGTGCAAAGACGGGCGGCGACTGGCGCTCATGGTGGCGTACGGATGAAGGCGCGGGCGACGTGAAGTACGTCCAGTTCATGGGAAAAGACAACGTCGCTTTCCACACGGTCTCGTTTCCTGTGACGATTCTGGGTTCGGAAGAGCCGTGGAAGACGGTCGACGCGCTGAAGTCTCTCAACTGGCTTACATGGTACGGCGGCAAGTTTTCGACGAGCCAGAACCGCGGCGTTTTCATGGACCAGGCGCTTGATATTCTTCCAGCCGACTATTGGCGATGGGCCTTGATGGCCAACGCACCGGAATCGGACGATGCGTCTTTCACGCTCGAACATTTCGCCAGCGTTGTGAACAAGGATCTCGCGGACGTTCTCGGCAATTTCGTCAACCGGATCACCCGGTTCTGCACGTCCAAATTCGGCGAGACGGTCCCGGGCGGCTTGGAGTACGGCGCGACGGAGGACGCGCTGGCCGGCGAACTGGACGCACGTATCAAAGCGTATACGGATTTCCTTGAGGAAATGGAGTTCCGCAAGGCGTTCGCCGAGTTGCGCGCGATCTGGGTTGCGGGAAACGAGTACCTCCAGCTCGCGGCGCCGTGGACAGCGTTCAAGGAGAACCCTGAAGCGGCCGCTGCATCGGTGCGCTGCGGCCTCAATCTGATCACGCTCTTCGCTGCGCTTTCCCGGCCCGTCATTCCGTTCTCGGCTGATAAAATGTTCTCAGCGTTCGGCATCGACCCCGAGGCGGCGGAGTGGCCGACAAGCGCGGGCGAGGCGCTGCGACTGCTTAAGCCCGGTGACAAATTCGCCGCGCCCGACCTATTGTTTGCGAAGATCGAAGATCAGCAGGTTGAGGAATGGCGCCAGCGGTTCGGCGCGGAACAGGAGAGGGCGGATCAATGAAGAACCTTTTTTCCCTGGAAGGACGAACGGCGCTGATCACCGGCGGCTCGCGCGGCATCGGCATGATGATCGCCCGGGGTTTTCTCGCCCACGGGGCGAAAATTTATATCTCGTCGCGCAATATCGACCAGAGCGACGCCGCGGCGGCGGAGCTCTCCAAGGAGGGAACCTGCATTTCGCTCCCGCAGGACGTCTCGACGGTGGAGGGCTGCCGTATGCTGACGAAACGCTATCTGGAGCATGAAGGCGGCCTCGATATCCTCGTCAACAACGCAGGCGCGGCCTGGGGCGAGCCCTTTGAGGAATTCCCCGAACATGGCTGGGACAAGGTGATGGACCTCAACGTGAAGGGGCTGTTCTTCCTGACGCAGTCGCTGCACGGCGCTCTGAAGAAAAACGCCCGCGTGGAAAGGCCGGCCAAGGTGATCAACATCGCCTCGATCGACGGCATCCGCATCAATCCGTGGGAGACCTACTCATATCAGGCCTCCAAGGCGGCGGTCATCCACCTGACGCGGCGGCTCGCAGCCCGGCTCGTCAAGGATAATATCGCGGTGAGCGGCATTGCGCCCGGGGCGTTTTCCTCCGAGATGAACCGGGCGGCGCGCGACGCGGGCGACGCCGTCGCGAAAATGGTGCCGGCGGGGCGCATCGGGGCCGACGAAGACATGGCCGGTGCCGCGGTCTTTCTGGCCTCGCGGGCGGGCGACTATGTCGTTGGCGACACGCTTGCGGTCGACGGCGGCGTCGCCTATTCGTCCACCGGCGAAGCCTGGGGATAACGGGGCCGGCGCGTCGCCAGTTCCCCCGAGCCTTGCGCGATGAAATCGAAGGAATGCTGGGTCGTCACGGACGGGCGGGCCGGAATAGAAAACCAGGCAGTCGGGCTCGCCGAGGCGGTCGCGCGGGAAACCGGGATCATCATCACCAAGAAAACGATCGCCCTACGCAAGCCATGGCGGTCTCTGCCGCGCGCGTTCTGGGGCGATCCGTTCACGAAACTGTCGCGGGAGAAATCGCTTCTGCGTCCGCCGTTCCCGGACCTATGGATCGCCTGCGGACGGGTTTCCACGCCCTTCACGGTGCTGGTCAAGGCGCTGTCGCCGCAGACCTTTACGGTGCAGCTGCAGAACCCCCGCGCGCGCCTCGACCAATTCGATCTCGTCATTCCGCCGGTTCATGACGGGCTTGAAGGCGACAACGTCTTCGCGATCCTCGGCGCGCCGAACCGGATCACGACGGCGCGTCTCGCCGCCGACGGCGCGGCCCTAGCGCCCGTGGTCGACGACTTGCCGCGTCCGCGCGTCGCCGTCCTCGTCGGCGGGTCGAACGGGCGCGTGCGCATAGGCCCGCGAGAAGCGGCGCGGCTCGCAAGTCGCATCGGGGCGCTGGCGGACGACGGCGCCGGCCTCCTCGTGACGACCTCGAGGCGCTCTCCGGAGATCCTGCGCCGCGCGCTTTCGGCGCTCGAGCCCCGCGAAAACGCGCTCATTTGGGACGGCGCGGGAAGGGACGGGCTCGCCAATCCCTATCCCGGCATGCTGGCCGTGGCTGATCATGTCATCGTCACCGAGGACAGCGTCAATATGGCGGTCGAGGCGGGCGCATCGGGAAAGCCCGTCCATATCCACCGGTGGAGGGGCGACGCCGCGCCCGCCTCCAGCGTCAAGTTCAGGGCGTTTCACGACGCCCTTGAAGCCCGGGGCGTATCGCGGCCGTTTCTCGGCAATCTCGACGTCTGGCGCTACGAACCGCTTCGCGAGACTGAGCGGGCCGCCCGGGAGGTCGTTGCGCGATGGTTGGCGACAAATGTCGCGGGAAATGCCGTTTTTGCGTCGAATTGATCTTCAGGCGCGACCGCGCGGGATGAAATTCGGGGAAAAGAAACCTACCTTGTCATCAAGACAACGATGAACTGTCACACCATTGACAGATACATCTGTTGTTTAGGAGGTCAGCGCCATCTCGCATTTGCGAAATGGCGCTGGTGTCGAGCAGATGTGAGCCCTCTTATTTTGCTCGAGTGACTTGAGCCGGGACGGATCGACGTCCCGGCTTTTTTTATTGAAATCCTATTCGACCATGGAACGCAACATCCAGGCGGTTTTTTCATGCGCCTGGATACGGACGGTCAAGAGATCCTCGCTCGCCGCATCATTCGACTGTTCGGCCGTCTGAAGCGCGGACCGGGCGCTGCGGATCAGCGTCTCATGATCGGCGAGAAGATTGGACAGCATCTGCGGGGCCGCCGGCGGCTCGGCGTCCGCACTTTCGATCGAGGCCTTTTCGGCGAAGACCTTGCCGCTCGCCGGGGCGAAAACGCCGAGCGCGCGCACCCGTTCGGCGATTTCGTCAAGAGCCGCCCACATTTCCCGATACTGTTCCTCGAACATGGTGTGCAGCGTGTGGAACTGCGGACCGGTGACGTTCCAGTGATAGACGTGCGTCTTCATGTAAAGGACATACGTGTCAGCGAGGACGCGGTTCAGCGCCTCGGCCACCGAGGTCCGTGCGTCGCCGTCGAGGCCGGTGTTCACTTCAGCCATAAAATCTCTCCTTCATGCGTCGTTGTCGACAAGATAGAACTAGGCCGGACCAAATCGTCATTCAAAGCGATAATCCCGCATCCGCTCATCAATTCCTTCGATTCAGGCAAGGCCGGCGCAAAACCGCTTGATGCGTTCGCACGCCTCGCGCAGCGCCGCGTCGGAGGTGGCGTAGGAAATCCGGAAATGGGATTTCAGCCCGAACGCCGCGCCGAACACGACGGCGACGGCCTCCTCCTCGAGGAGCGCGGCGGCGAAGTCCTCGTCGGAGCCGATCGCGCGGCCGGACGGCGACGACTTGCCGATGACGCCCTCGCATGAGGGAAAGACGTAAAATGCGCCCTGCGGGGTCGCGCAGGAAACGCCGTCAGCCTCGTTAAGGAGCGATACGACGAGGTCGCGCCGACGTTTGAATACGGCGTTGCGTTCCTCGAGGAAAGCATGGTCGCCATTGAGCGCGGCGACGACCGCCCATTGACTTATCGAGCAGGGGTTCGAAGTCGACTGCGACATGATTTTCGCCATAGCCCTGATCAGCGGCTCGGGTCCGCCGGCGAAACCGATGCGCCAGCCCGTCATCGCATAGGCCTTGGAGGCGCCGTTCATGGTCAGTGTACGGTCGAAGAGACCCGGCTCGACCTGCGCCGGCGTGTGAAACGCGAAACCGTCATATACGATATGTTCGTACATGTCGTCGGAAAGCACCATGACATGGTCGTGCCTGACGAGCACATCCGTCAATGCGGCGAGCGCTTCGCGGGAATAGGCCGCCCCCGTCGGATTGGAGGGCGAGTTGAGGATCACCCAGTGGGTCTTCGGCGTGATAGCCCTCTCAAGATCATCCGCTCGCAGAAGAAAATTATTCTCAGGGGATGTCCGTATAATGACCGGTTCGCCGCCGGCGAGTTTGACGATGTCGGGGTAGGAGACCCAGTAGGGCGCGGGAATGACGACCTCGTCCCCGGCGTTCAGCGTGGCGAGGAGCGCGTTGAAGATGATCGCCTTGCCGCCCGGCGCGACCGAGATCTGCGCAGGCGAATAGTCGAGGGAATTGTCGCGCCTGAATTTCGCGGCGATCGCATCCTTCAACTCCGGGACGCCGTCGACGGGCGTGTATTTCGTTTCGCCGCGGCGGATCGCCTCGATCGCGGCTTGTTTCACGTGATCGGGCGTGTCGAAATCGGGCTCGCCGGCGCCGAGCCCGATGACGTCGACGCCCTGGGCGCGAAGCTCCCGCGCTTTCTGCGTCACGGCCAGCGTCGGCGATGGAGCGACGCGCGCGAGGTTCGCCGATAGGGTGATGTCAGTCATGGCGATAGCTCCTTCCAATAATGGCGTTCCCGGATTTGTTGCAGCGCAAACATCTCGGGGATTTCGAAAATTATCAAAGAATTAAACAGGCGCGTTAGCAAGTTCCACGAATTTTTCTATTGGCCCGCCCCCCTTAATTCGATCCGTAATCAACTATACGTTGCGGTTTCATGGAGGGCAAAAATGTGGTGAACTCCCCACCCAGCGGGGTTTAATGGAGGAGAGGGCGTGATCGCCGAATTGAAAACCGCGATAGTGAACGGTCCGCAACGCCGGGGCTTCGAAGCCGACCTGACCGACGCCGACCGCGTCAAGATCCGTGTAGATCGCCACGCCTTGCTTCTGCGTGGCGCGCCGACAGCCATAGTCGCCAGCGCCGTTCTCGCTCTGGTCACGCTCTGCGTCGGCTGGCGCGACGTCGCCCCGCTGGCGATCAGCGTCTGGGCCGGTCTCGTGTGTGCGCTCGCAGCGATCCGCATCGCGGTCTGGCTGCACTTCTCGCGCCGCAAATCGTCAGCCCAGGCCCTCGAGGCGTTCGTCCGGTTTCATGTGGTCGCGATGGCCTTGAACGGGGCGTTGTGGGGCGCTCTCGCGCCTATTTTCGCCGTGCACGGAATGATGTCCCATGCGTATCTTCCCTTCGTCATCGCAGGCATGTCGGCGGCCACCGTCTCCTCGGCGGCCGCTTCCTGGCGCTCGGTGCTCGCCTTCAACACGCCCGCGCTGGCGCCGATGGCCGCGACCTACGCCTTCACGTCGGGGTCGACCGGCCTTGCCATTGCGACGGTCGTCATCATCTATCTGATCGCGACGGCGTTCCTCGCAGTGCGCACCCAGGAAATGATCGTTCGCTCGATCCGACTGCGCTCGCGCAACGCCAATCTCGTGAAAGCGCTCAGCCGCCACGTCGACGCCGCCCATGAAGCCGAGCAGCGCTTCCGCTCGCTCGTGGAAGCCTCGAAGGACGTCACGCTCATCTTCTCGCCGGAGGGCCGCGTCGTTTACGCGAGCCCGTCGGTGGAAGCCGCGCTCGGCGCGCCGGCCGGGGATTTCGTCGGGATGTCCACCAAGCAACTCGTGCATCCGGACGATTTCCCGATCTTCAAGGCGGTAGGCGAACGTTCGCTATCCAATCTCGGCGAAGTCATTCCGCTCGGCCATGTCTGCATGAAGTCGGGTCAAGGCGAGTATGTCGTCCTAGGCGGACGCCTGACGAACATGCTCTACGTTCCGGGCGTCGACGGTTTTGTCTTCACCGGCGGGCCGCTCCGCGAACCGCCTGTCGCCCATCTCCACGCGGCTGAATAGGTCGCCCGCTTGAGCGCAGCGCTCTTCGGCCAGTCGCGACCATTCGGGACGTCGACTGCGCCTTTTCATTGCCATTTTCGATCGATCGCAGGACGTTTGGCCCGCTGCGAGGGAGTTCCATGGGCATTCTGTCGTCACTGAAAATTGTTGAATTCGAAGGGATTGGTCCGGGGCCCTTCTGCGCCATGCTGTTCGCCGATCTCGGCGCCGAGGTCGTCGTCATCGAACGCAAGGCGGGCCCCGACCTCGGCGAGGCGGGCGTCGCGAGGCGCGGCAAGAAATCGATCACGCTGGATCTGAAAAACGCCGAAGCGCGCGACGCTGCGATCCGCATCGCCGCCTCGGCCGACGCTTTGATCGAGGGCATGCGGCCTGGCGTGATGGAGCGGCTCGGCCTCGGGCCCGAAATCATGCGGGAGGCGAACCCGCGCCTCGTCTATGGCCGCGTAACCGGCTGGGGCCAGGACGGCCCCCTGTCTCGCGCCGCAGGTCACGACATCAACTATGCGAGCCTCGCCGGGGCGGCCTGGTATTCCGGCCCGGCGGGCGGCGCGCCGGTCCCTCCGCCGACCCTCGTCGGGGACGTCGCCGGCGGGGCGCTCTACCTCGCGATCGGGATCCTTGCAGGCGTCACCGCGGTGCGCGCAGGCGGAGAGGGGACCGTGGTCGACGCGGCGATGGTCGACGGCGCCGCGCACATGATGAACCTCCTGTTGATGCTGCGCGCAAGCGGCGGCCTGCCGGACGATCGCGGCCAGAGCATGCTCGACGGCGCCCACTTTTACGAAGTCTATCAGTGTGCTGATGGAAAGTATTTCAGTATCGGCGCTCTCGAACCGCAATTCTACGCGCTTCTCCTCGAAAAACTGGGACTCGCCGAGGACCCGGCCTTCCGCAACCAGCACGACCGGGACGCATGGCCGGCGCTGAAGGAACGCCTGCGCGCGCTTTTCGCAACCAGGACGCGGGATGAATGGGCTGCGCAGCTTGAGGGAACGGATGTCTGCTTTGCGCCGGTTCTGGCGCCGTCCGAAGCGATGCGCCATCCGCACATGAAGGCGCGCGAGGCCTATCGCGAGATTCACGGGGTGCTCCAGGGCGCGCCCGCGCCGCGCTTCAGCGCGGGCGCGCCGCCCGATCCGGGGCCCGTCCCCGAGCGCGGCGGCGATGGCGAGGAAATCCTGCGCGCGGCCGGCTTTTCTGAAAGAGAAATCGCGGCGCTCCTGACGGATTAGGTCGATCGGCCGCGCCCGGCGGGCTTGGCTTTGCCCTTGCCCTTGCCCTTGCCCCTGTTTTTTTCGGCTGATCCCTTGCGGGCCGGGCCTTTTCGCGCGGCGGGACGCGCGCCCGCCGACTGTTTTTTCGCCGCCCGCGAGGGCGGGCGTTTCTTCGCGCCGGCGTCGCCTTTTTTTGGGCGGCGTCCGCCTGTCGCAACCGGGTCGCTCAGCATTGCAAAACGCAGCCCTCCCGTCAGAGGCGTCGCCTCGAGGAGCCGTACGCGTACGGACTGGCCAAGCCGATATGCATCGCCGGTCCTGTCGCCGATCAGCGCATGCGATCCATCCTCGAAGTGATAGTAATCTCCCGACAAGCTGCGCATCGGGATGAACCCGTCGGCCCCGCTGTCTTCGAGCATGACGAAGAGCCCGAATTTCGTCACGCCGCGTATGCGTCCTTCATATTCCTCCCCGATGCGGTTTGCGAGGTGGGCGGACAGATACCGGTCGCTTGCTTCGCGTTCGGCCGCCATGGAGCGGCGCTCAAAATCGGAGATCGATTGGGCGATATCGTTCAGCCCTGCGGCTTCGGCCTCGCTCTGGCCGCCTTCGCCGAGCTTTAAAGCCGCGACGAGCGCGCGATGGACGGTCAAGTCCGCATACCGCCTGATCGGCGACGTGAAATGCGCGTAGCGCCCGAGATTCAGCCCGAAATGGCCGAGATTCTCCGTCGCGTAGACCGCCTGGCGCTGGGCGCGCAGGATGACGTCGGAGACCATCTCCTTCTGGTCGCGCTTTTCGGCGATCTTGAGCAGCTGGTTGAAATTGGCCGGCTTCACGCCGCCGCCCTTGACCAGCGAATAGCCGAGGCTCTCAAGATACTCCCGCACGCTTTCGAGTTTTTCCGGGTCCGGCTGATCGTGGACGCGGTAGATCAACGGCGTCCTCCGCCGCTCGAGCGTTTCGGCGGCTGCGACATTGGCGAGGATCATGAATTCCTCGACGATGCGGTGGGCGTCGAAGCGTTCGCGTACGACGATCTTTTTCACCTCGCCATTGCGGTTCAAGACGATTTTCCGCTCCGGAAGTTCCAGATCGAGGGGATTGCGCTTCGCGCGCTCGATGAGGCGCGCCTTGAATGCGGCCTGGGCCGCGCGAACGGTTTTGGCGACCGACTTGTCCACGGACCCGGCATTGTGCGAACCGTCTATGATCGCCTGCGCGTCCTCATAGGCGAGCTTCGCGTGCGAGCGCATCACCGCCCTTGTGAAGCGGTGGCGTTTCTTCACGCCGCGCGCATTTATCGTCATTTCAACGGCGAGGCAGGGGCGATCCTCCGCGACCCGGAGCGAACACAGATTGTTGGACAGGCGCTCGGGCAACATGGGCACGACCCTGTCGGGCAGATAGGTCGAGTTGCCGCGCCGTTGCGCCTCGCGGTCGAGAGCGGAGCCCCAACGCACGAAATGGCTCACATCGGCGATTGCGACGACGACGATGAAACCGCCCTCGTTGGCCGGATCGTCGTCGCGGCGGGCCCAGATCGCGTCGTCATGGTCCTTCGCGTCGGCGGGGTCTATCGTTACAAGGCCCAGCTCGCGAAGATCCTCGCGCCTTGCGCCGTCGGGCAGTTTCGCGCGTTTCGCGTCGGCGAGGACCTCGTCCGGGAAGTCGGTCGGAATGTTATGGTTGGCGAGGGCGATCGCGGAGAAAGCGTCGCGGTCCTCGACATGGCCTTCGATCGACCGGACGCGCGCTTTTTTCGGTCCGTAGCCGCGCGCATTTTTGGTCTCCACCCAGACGAGATCGCCGTCTTCGGCCCCCGCCGCATCGGCCCTGTCGATATCGAAGACGTGGCGCGCCCGGCGCTCGACCGGCTCGGCGCGCCCGCCATGGCGCGACTTGCGGAAAACGGCGAGAAAGCGATGCGCGCCCTTGCCGATGGCCTTTATGATCTCGGCCTCGTAGCCGTCGTCGCCCGCTGGCCTGAGGCGGGCGAGAAGCCGGTCGCCAACGCCGGGGGCGGGTTTTTGCTTGGCGGCCTTCGCGGCGGGAAGGCGGATCATCGGGGCCGCGCTTTCGCCTTTCCAGTTCGCCGGCATGCAAAGCAGGTCGCCGTCGTCGTCTACCGACATTACGTCGATCGGCGCCACCGGCGGCAGATCGTCCGGGCGTGAGAAGCGCGAGCGTCCCGAACGCTCAAGCGCGCCCTCGGCCTCCATCGCCTTCAGGAGATCGCGAAGCCTGGCCCTGTCCGCGCCGGTGATCTTGAAAGCGCGCGCGATGTCCCGGCGGACCGCCGCGCCGTCCGCCGAAGCGATGTAGTCGAGGATTTCCTGGCGCGTCGGGAGGCCGGCGTAAGGATCGTCGATTTCGGGGGATTTTGTTTTCGGCGCCACACGCTCGCTTTCTCATGGGTTTGTTTTCGGCGTCGCCAGCGCGCGCCTGGTCAGGCTAAGCCTAGGACGCTTCGCATGCGGGGCATAGGGTCGCCGGGCGGGCCGGTTCTTATGTGCGAACCGCGCGGCCGCGCGCCGCCATCCGCCAGCGCCTGCGATTTGCGCGATCGAGCGCGCGGCCTCCGGGATTGTCTGTTTTGGCCTTCATCCGGACGACAGCGGCGACCATGGCGATGACTATCCAATAGCCGTCCCACATCTCCAGCGAGACCGAGGCGCCGCCGACGCCGAAAACCGCCAGGGAAATCTGCGAGTAATAGCCGAAACGCGGGACCCATGACGGGGGCTCGGCGGTTTTCGACACGGAGATTGCGCGCGCCGACAGGAAGGCGGCGCCGAGTATCGCCAGATAGAGCAGAAAGCCGACAAGGCCTGTTCCGCCAAGAATTTCAAAATATATGCTGTGGGCCGCCTTGGCGCGCTCGGCGCGTTCCCGATCGACGCTCGCCGCAATGTCGTCCTCGTAGGAATTACGAAGACCCGCCCCGGTGACGGGGTGCTTCTGCGCAAGCTTGGCGTTGATGATCCAGGCGTCGACGCGGCCCATGAACGAGGCGTCCTCGGTCGCTTCGCCGATGGAGGACATGCGTTCGGTCCATTTCGACGGCATGAAGGCGATCGTCGGCGCAGCGAGCATGAAAAGGACGGCGAGTATCGAGATCTTGCGGGAGGAGCGCAGCCAGTAGTAGCCGCCGAAGACGATCAGTGAAAGGAACGCCCCGCGCGAATGGGTGCCGAGGATCGCGATGATCGTCATGGCGAAAACGAGGGACAATCCATGCCGCACGAGCGTGTTCGCCGCCTCGCCGCGCAGATAAAGCATCAGCGGCAATGTGGAAGCGAGCGCGATTCCAAGGTGGTTGTTGTCTTCCAGAACCGTGTTCTCGACGCCCTGGACACGGTACTGGCCGAGGGTCGCGATGGTGAAGAGGCCGCCCTTGAGGCCGAAATAGCCCATGGAGAGAACGAGGATCCAGAGCATCGCATGGACGCGCAGTCTGTCCGAAGCGAGCTGCGCGCAAAGGACGGCGAAAAGCATCAGCTTGATGAAACGATCGAAATAGATCCCCGAGCGCGCGGGGTCGAGGGAGAATTGCTGGGCGACGACAAGCCAGACGGAGAACATCAGCATCAGGACGGTGATCGCATCGAGGCGGCTCCGGCGGAATTCGCCGTGCGCGACCATTGAGACGATGGTGACGAGCGCGATCACCGTGTTGAGGGGGACGCCGAAGGTTCCGTAGGCGAGCTGGTGCGGGGTCAGAAGCGTGAACCACGCCCAGGTGAGAAGCCCGACGAAGGGATAGCGAAGCGTGACGAGAAGGGCGGCCAGAATGAAGCCGAGGACGAGTGCGTCCCGCATGGGTCAGGGTCCCGGATTGGTTCGCGCGCAGCGTTCCATATCGGGACGGCCTTGCGCAATGTGCTATAGATCCCGGCGCGCGCGTTACAAAAGCGGCGCCGATTGTGGATGGCGTCGTGATCATGTTTGGATCGTGGACCTGATGGCGAAGCTGGAAGAAGGGTGGGTCGGCTGCGACCGCGCCGTCCGTCCGCCGCCGCTCGACGAGGGCGACGTGCATGTCTGGCGGATCCGTCTTGACGCGCCCGCAATCGCAGCGGCGCCTTGCTGCGCCGCGTTAGATGCGGAGGAGACGGCCCGCGCGAGGCGTTTTCATTTCCGCCGCGACCGCGACCGGTTCTCCGCCTCGCGCCTCACCCAGCGCGCGCTGCTGGCGGCGTATGCAGGCCGCAGCTGCCGCGAGATCCGTTACGCTGTCGAAAGGGGCGGCAAGCCGGTCCTTGACGCGCCGAAGGACGCCGGTCTCCATTTCAATCTCTCCCGCTCCGGGCCGGTGGCCCTGTTCGCCGTCTCCAGGGCGGGTCCTGTCGGCGTCGACGTCGAGGTCGTCGAGGCGGGCGCGGCTCTCGCGCTTGTCGTTGAGAACCATTTCGCCGAGCCGGAAAAGCGCGTTCTGGCGGGGCTCTCCGGTGATCGACGGCTGGCCGCCTTCTACCGGGTCTGGACCGGGAAAGAGGCTTATGTGAAGGCGACCGGCTCGGGACTTTCGCAGGACCTGCGCTCGGTCGTTGTGAACGCCGAGCCCGACGCCCCGGCGGCTTACGCCGCGCTCGGCGGCGGCGAGGCGGAGGCCGCTGAATGGACCCTTTCAGCGTTCAACCCCGGCGCACGCCTCGTCGGGGCCGTCGCCATTCGCCGAAAGCCGGCGTTCGTGCGACGGCTCGCGCTTGAGCCGGATCCGGGGCCGTGAGGATCGGTCAGCACACCGTCGAAATGGACTTCGCCCCGACGAGGCGCTAGCTACTCACGACAAGCGTACGGAAGTTGCGTCTGGGGGCTTGCAATGGTTCAGGCAGAGACAGAAAGGCCGACAATCGGGATCGCGGCGACGTTCGCAGCCGACCCGCTCGCCCCGTTTATGGATTTCTGGTCCGAGCGGCTCGGACTTTTCGAAGCGCGGCTCGCTCCCTACGGACAGCTCTTCCGGAGCCTTCTCGACCCGGACAGCGTCCTTTCGCGCGCGAGCGGCGGGATCGTCGCGTGCCTGCGCTGGCGGGATCTCTCCGCGGGCGCGGGCGACGCGCGCGCGCGCGCCGTCGAGCTGGCCGAGGCGCTTTCCGCGACCGCTGATGGGCGGCCGGCTCTTATCGTTCTTTGTCCGACGGGCGACGAGACGCCCGACGAGATCGCGGCCGGTTCGCTGATCCGGGAGGCGGTATCCGCCGGCGGGCGGATCAAGGTCGCTGAACTCGCTGACGCTTTCGATGGTTTCGGCGTGAGCGCGCCCTTCGACCCCGCCGCGCAGGAAAGCGCGCACATGCCGTATAAAGAAGAGGCCAATGGCGTGCTTGCCGCCGTGGCCGCC
>CAZBOC010000008.1:0-24249 GCA_964493225.1 uncultured Caulobacterales bacterium
GCGCGAAACGCCTCGACCGGCCGGGCGCGAATCGCCTCGACCGGCCGTGCGCGGCGTCGCCTCTTCGCTGATTGATCGCCGCGCCGAGGCCCGTCGTCCCGCCTGATTTGAACGCCAGGTTTTGAGTTTGCATTATCGATCCGCCCGCTCTACCTCCGTGCCGGAGGCGATGAAGTGACAGCGCGTCAGAAAACCGATTGCGTCAACGCTGCGCTCGCGCGCGCCATCATGGCGACGAGCGAGGCCCCGATCGTCGTTCTCTCCCAGAATGGCGAAATCATCGAATTCAATCAGGCCTGCGAAACCATCACCGGCTACGCGGCCAGCGAGGCCGTCGGACGCAAGGTTTGGGATTTCCTTCTGCTACCGGACGAAATCGACGACGTGCGGGCCGTTTTCGAGAAGACCCGATCGGATGGATTGCCGACGCATTTCACCAATTCCTGGCGGACGAAAACCGGCGGGAGTCGATTGATCGAATGGACCAACACGAGCATCGACGACAACAATGGCGGCGTCGCCTGCGTCCTCGCCACCGGGATAGACGTGACCGACGTCAAGCGCCACGAGCAAGCCCTTCATGAGAGCAAGGCGTTTTTGCAGTCGATTATCAACGCCTCGCCGGTCGCCGTCGTCACGATCAACAACAGCGGCGAGGTCATCACCTTCAGCCGCGCCGCGGAGCGGACTTTCGGCTACAGCGAAGAGGAAATCCGTGGACGCAATATTCGTCTCGTGATGCCGGAACCGGATCGCTCCCAACATGATCAGTACATGAAGGACTATCGGGAGACGGGCTGCGTCAGGATCATCGGCTCCGCCCGCGAGACGAGGGCTTTGCGCAAGAATGGCGAGACTTTCCCTGCGATTCTTCACGTCAGCGAATTTGTCAATTGCGAACAGATCTTCGTCGGTTTCATCGAAGACATCGCCGACCGGCGTGCGACGGAGAGCCGCCTCGCGGAAACGCAAAGTCAGCTTCAGCATACCGGGCGGCTGGCGGCCATGGGCGAAATCGCAGCCTCGATCGCACACGAACTGAACCAGCCGTTGACGGCGGCCGCAAGCCTCGCCGGGGCCGTATCACTGGAGTTGCGCAAACACGACGCCCGCGACTATGGCGAGGTCGGAGAAATGCTGGACGACGTCGTAAGCGAGGTGCGCCGCGCAAGCGAAATCATCCGGCAAATGCGCGACTTCATTCGTAAGAGGAAGACAGCCAAAAGCCTGCACAATATCAATGCCGTCATCGAGGACGCGGCTGCGATCGCCCTTCTCGGCGTAGAAACCAGCGGGGTGCGCGTGCTTCGCCGTTTTGACGAAAATCTGGGCGAAGCGCTCCTTGACCGCATTCAGCTTCAGCAGGTCGTCATCAACCTGATCCGGAACGCGATCGACGCCATGGAGAACGTCCCCTTTCGCGAATTGACGATTTCAACGGATCGCCGGGATGATTTGATTGAAATCAAGGTCGCCGACACCGGCTGCGGCATCATGCCTGATCTGGCGGATCGCTTGTTCGATCCTTTCGTGACCACCAAAGACGATGGTATGGGGATCGGTCTGTCGATCTCGAAATCAATCATAGAAGCGCATGGCGGACGCATTTCGGCCGAGCCGAACACGCCGAGGGGAAGCGTGTTTATTATCCGTGTGCCGATAGCGGGGAACCTTGAAGCGACAGCAGGACATCGTCCGTAGCGGAAGTCCGACCGATACGCACACGGAGCGTGGACGGGTTTTTCTCGTTGACGATGATCCGGCGGTCCGGCGGGGCGTCTCGGCCCTGCTCAAGGCGGCGAATTTCAAGGTCGCGAGCTTCGATTGCGCCGAAGCGTTCCTGAAGGACCTCGACGCGCTGGACCTTGATCACGCCGTACTGCTGCTCGACGTGTGCATGCCCGGTCTCCAGGGCCTGGAGCTGCAGGAACAGTTGATCGCGCAAGGCGTCGCATTGCCTGTGGTCGTGATGACCGCCCATGGCGACGTCCCGATGGCGGTGCGCGCCATGCGCAACGGCGCCGCCGATTTCCTCGAGAAACCGTTCACCGTCAACGAGGCGACGGACGCGCTTTCCCGCGCGCTCAACCCGGCCGCCCGCGCCGGATCACCCCGGCGCCAGCCCTCCGGCGCGCTCTATCGCGCCTACGAAACGCTGACGCCCCGCGAGCGCGACGTCCTGCACCAGATCGTCTCCGGCGCGACGAACAAGGAGATCGCGCGCGATTTCGGCATCAGTCCGCGCACGGTCGACGTTCACCGTCAGAAAGTCATGATGAAGATGAAAGCGTCGAGTTTCGCCGAGCTCGTGCGCATGGCGGTCGCCCTAGGCGTCGATGGGTGAGCCCGCCGCGGGCCATACGCGATTTCCCATACGTAAATATGCGTAGGCAACCGACCGTATCCCAAGAATAATTTCCGTTTACTTTTTGGGGGCTTACGCTGATTACTTTCGCGCTCGCCTGCGCCGCCGTCCCCGCGCGATAGGTGTTCACCCCCAATGTTAACGACGCGCCGGCCTCTTACATTAGAGGCGGGTAGCGTTGATTTTTCATTCCAAGATCGGGATATGTCAGATGTCAGCACTTGCAAGAATGAATGGCGACGCCGAAGAGTGGGGCTCGGCCGAGACGGGCGCCGACAAGGAAATATCGAAGATCGCCGCCAATGCGACGGTCAAGCGCCTCAGTTCCGGAGAAACGCTTTACGTTGAGGGGGACCGCGCGCCTTATTGTTTCCAGATCGTCAGCGGCGCGATGAAAGAGTATAATACGCTCGAAGACGGCCGACGACAGGTTGCGGATTTCTACGGGCCCGGAGATCTTTTCGGCATATCCGAGACCGATCACCAGCTCCACACCGCCGAGGCGATCACCGATTGCGTCGTGCGCGTTTATCCGCGGGATACGTTCCTCAGGATCGTCGCCGGATCGCAGGAGCTCTCCCAGCACTTGCTCGACACGTTCATGACGAGACTGCATCGCGCCCGCGACCGGATCGTCATGCTCGGCCGCATGGGCGCTTTGCAGCGTGTGGCGACATTCCTGCGTCGCGTCGCGCGCGATCAGTCGCACTCAGAGGCGTGCACGCTCGTCATGAGCCGCCAGGACATGGCGGATCATCTCGGACTGACCATCGAAACCGTGTGCCGATCATTGACGGAGCTGAAGAAGCGCGGAGCCGTTTCGATGGAATCAGCGCGCGTCTTTACGATTTTGGACATGCATCGCCTCGAGGAGATTGCGGCCGGCGCCGAGTAAAGTATTCTTTTCGTACAATGATGATGCTGCGCCAATCGGAAGGATGCGGACCCGCCCGGCCGGAAGCCGGGCGGGCGCGGAGCGATCAGGGTCGCCGCGGTCAGCTCGTCTTGATCGCGATCTTCCGCTCGCTTTGCTTCGCCTCGGGCGACTTGGGCATCCGCACGGTCAGCACGCCCTTTTTGAATTCAGCGTCGATCTTGTTTTCGTCAACGTCGCAAGGCAATGGAATATTTCTTGAAAAATACCCGAAAGAGCGTTCGGAACGATAGAAGTTCTTTTTCTTTTTTTCTTTCTCCTCTTCGCGTTCTCCGTGAATGAACAACGCGCCGTCCCGCAACGTGATTTCGATCTTGTCCTCGTCGATCCCGGGCAGATCGACTTTGACTTCAAGGCCGTCGTCGGTCTCGCTGAGATCGAGCGCTCCAAGAAAGCCCGCCTTGTGATCAAACGCGCGCAGCCCGGTCGCTTCTGGCATGAAGTCCTCGAAGAGCCGGTCCATCTCCTCATGAAGCCGTTCAAACGGGCTGATCGCGCCGCTGCGCGCGGCGCGCCGTCCTCGATGAGCGAAGGGTACCAGATCGGTCAGCGCCATTTCTTCCTCCTGTGTTGAGTTTCCACGCAATGTTCCGTGACGCGATCAGAATGTTGCGTCCAAGAGAGCTGGTCATTGATCGTCGTCAAGCGCGGTCGACCATGCGCGCCGCCCCATCGCAAAGACGACGACCGGACCCGCTTCGACGTGAATGGCGCGGGCGCGCCCCGGCATAGGACCGCTTCGCAGGCGGATTGATTAGCGACGGGCGCCCTGCACGACCTGCAGGGCCCGGCGGCAGCTCTCCTCCGCGCCGGCGCCCGCATCGACGCAGGTCCAGTCCGTTGGCGGCTCATGCTGCGCCATTTGCGCCTCAAGGACCTCGACCGTCGCATCAGAGGCGTCGCCGCGCCGAGCGGCGATCCGCCGAGCCAGGACGTCGCGCGGCGCGGTCAGCCAGAGACCGTGGAACGGCGCGCCGATGCTCCGCGCCAGGCGTGCGGCCCGATCCCGGAAATCCGCCTCCAGAAATGACGCGTCCAGAATAACGCAATGGCCCGCCGCCATGGCGCGGCGGGCGTCCTTCATCAGCCGGGCGTAAACGCGTTCGGCGGAAGCGGCGTCATACTGCGCGGGGTCCAGCTTCCGTTCCGGAGCCACGCCTTCAAGACGCTTGCGCGCGACGTCGCTGCGCAGAACGACGGCGCCGAAGGGCCCCTCGATCGCCGCCGCCAGCCGTCGTGCGAGCGTCGACTTTCCGACACCTGAGAAGCCGCTGACCGCGATCAGCCGCGCGCCGCTCCGCACTTCCAGAAATGTCAGGGCGAGATCGAGATACTCTTCGGCCTCGGCGTGGCTTTGCGCGTCCTGGACCGGCAAGCTCTTCACGCGCGCGCGCACGCCCGCGCGCAACGAAAGGAAAAGCGGCAAGAGCTCCAGGCCGCGGTAGTCTCGCGTCGCGCCGAGATAACGGTTCAAAAGCAGGTTTGCGAGATCCTTTCGCCGATGAAACATAAGATCCATCAGTACAAAGGCGAGATCGTAAAGGACATCGATCGTCGCCAGGTCCTCACTGAATTCAATGGCGTCGAAGGGCGTCGGCTCGCCGTCGAAGAGGCAGATATTCGCAAGATGGAGATCGCCGTGGCAACGTCGCACCCAGCCATGGCGCCGCCGCGCGGCGATCAAGGCGGCCGACGTCTCGAAAGCGGCGCGCGAGCGCCGTTCCCAGAGCGCCACCGCGTCCGCGCGCGCCGTTGCGATTTCCTGCGCGCGCAGGCCTGCGGCGACGCCCTTCAAGACCTCGCCGATATCTGCGCCCGCACGCAGCGCCGTCCGGATTTCCGCCTCGCGATGAAAGTCGGCTATCCTGTCGGCGAGGGTCTCGATCGTCGAGGCGTCAAGCGCGCCCCTCGCCAGCAATCGATCGAATTGGTCGTCTGCATCGAACCGGGCCATTTCGACGACCCAGTCGACCGGTTCGCCGTCGGCCCGCCAGCCTATCCGCCCCTCGCTGCGATAGAGCGGGCGCAGGCCAAGATACATCTTTTCCGCCGTCCGTCGATTGACGTCGATTTCATTGCGGCCCGCAGCGCGCCGTCGTTCCACGGTCGAGAAATCCGCGAAGTCGTAACGGATCGCGCGCTTCAGCTTGTAGGCCCGGCGGTCGGTCAGGAAGACATGCGAAAGATGGGTGTCGATGCGCTCGACCGGCGATCCGTCGTGCGACCCAGGCGCGCTGAGAAAATCGACGATGTCGCGCTGTTCCTCGGCGACGCTGCTGGCGGTTTCCACGGCCGCGCTTGTCAGTGCGCCATCAGCAGCGAGAAATCGGACTGACCCAGCATGGTTTTCGTGAAGCCGCCAAGGATCGCTTCGCGCCAGCGACTGTGGGAGTAAGCGCCCATTACGACGAGCTCAGCTCCCTGACTGCGCGCATAGTCCGCGAAAACTGTCTCCGCGTCCTCGCCCTTCTCAACCGACTTCGAGACGGACTGAGCCCTCACGCCGTGAAGGCGCAAATGGGAGACAAGTTTTTCCGGCGGCTCCACCCCTGCGGAAATCGGACCTACGCAGGAGACGGTGACGTTTTCAGCGCGCTGCAGCAGCGGCAAAGCCCCGTGAACGGCGCGCGCGCCCTCCAGGCTGCCGCTCCAACCGACGACGACGTTCTTCGGAAGGTCCTGAGAATCACGGCGTGCGAGAAACAGGGGGCGACCCGACTGGAACAGAAGTTCCTCGATCAGCGTGTTCTCGTAGACCGGCGATTCGTCGTCGGGATGGGCCAGCACCACGAGGTCGGCGCAGCGCGCCCGCGCGGCCATGCGTTCGGGAAAATCACCGCTGGAATCCGTCCACGAAGCTGTCGCGCCCTTCGACTGCGCATGGTCGGCCTCGTCCATGACGCTGACGTTCAGACGCCGGGACTGGGCGTTGAAAACGTCCTCCAGTTCGCCGGCGAGCACGCGAGCCGCGTTTTCGAATTCCTTGACGTCGATGGGGATATAAGCATACGGGTACGGATAATAGGCGGCCGTCGACGAAGGCGGCTGCAGGCGCATGTGCACCGCATCGATATGAGCCTTGAACGCGCGCGCGAGGCTTGCGGCCGCCTGGAAGGAGCGCTCCGCCGAACGGGCGTTCATAAAGGGCGTGAGTATCTTCGCGTAACTCATGGCTTCCTCCGATGTTCCATCGAACATAACCGGCCGCGCGGTTCTCCCCTTGACCTCGATCAATATCGGCTGCCGGCATCGGCGCGAGTTGATCAAAATCAATGGCGCGGCGTGCGGATGCGATACCGTTCACGGGCGCATCCACCCCAGCAACCCGGAGGCATGGCCATGGCGAAGACCGGTCAGAAACGCGACGAAACAAAAACGGAGCTGGCGCCCTTTCCGATTTTCGACCCCGCCGAGTTCGCGCAGATCAGCAATCGCAACCTGCAGATGGCGAGCCGCGCCGCAAGCGCCTATTACAACGGCGCGACGAAACTGAACCAGGAGCTCATGGGGTTCGTCAATAACCGCATCAGAAAAGATATCGAGACGGCGCAGGAGTATATGGCGGCGAAAACCAGCGAACAGGCTTTCCACTGTCAGGCGGAATTCGTCGAGTGCGCCCTGCGCGATTACGCCGACGAAGCCGCGAAAATGCTGCACCTGGCGGCTGATATGGCGCGGCAGACCATGACGCCCATGGAGGAACGCGCTGAGGAAGTACTGCACAGTATCGACGTGAGAGCCGAGCAGCCGGCGGGCCCGCGCAGCGAGGAGCAACAGAAAGCGGGCTGATCCCTCCCCGCCCCGTTCCCGAGATCCGATTTCGGCGCAGCAACGCCGGCGCGCCGATCGCCGACCGTTGCGGAACGCTAAAACGCTCATAATCCATTGTCGCAGCAAGGAGAGTGCTGCAGGACGCAAAGTGCTGCAGGACGCAAGGAGAACGCAAGCGCAACCTCGCGCCGCAAGCTCTAAGCCGCAAGCTCAAGCTTGTCTCGCCGGAAACTTGTCTCGCCGAAAATCGCCGCAAGACCAAATCTGACCACGGCCCTGAGCACGGCTTGATCGGGGCCGGCCGGCGACTCGGCGCGCCGCAGCGCCGCGCCCTGCGACCGCAGCAACATCAGCGCAACGACGTCAGCATCACGTCATCATGACATAGGCGCCCGGCGCCGGCGTCAGCGTGCCGCCGTGAACAGCGCCGTCGTACCGCGCGCTTTCAATCCAGCGGGGCTGCGGCGGATCCCGGTCCTCACCGGAGCGCTCCTTGAGCCACGCAGTCCACGCCGGCCACCATGATCCTTCCGTTTCGGTCGTCTCGGCGAGCCACATTTCCGGATCGAGAAACAGATCGCGGGCCTGCGCCGTGCGCATGCGGTATTTACGCCCGCCATGGCCGGGTTCGCTCACAATGCCGGCATTGTGCCCGCCATTCGTCAGAAGGAAAGTGACTTCCGTTTCGGTCAGCGCATGCACCTTGAAGGCTGAGCGCCACGGCGCGACATGGTCGCGGGTCGTCCCGACCGAGAAGATCGGCGCCCGGATGTCGGACATGACGACAGGGCGATGATCGACGCGGAACCGCCCCTCGGCGAGATCGTTCTCAAGGAAAAGTCGGCGCAGATATTCCGAATGCATCTTGTAGGGCATCCGGGTCGCGTCGGCGTTCCAGGCCATCAGGTCGAACATTTCCCGCCGCTCGCCGAGGAGATAGTCGTGCTGCAATCGCGACCAGATGAGGTCGTTGGAGCGCAACATCTGGAATGCGCCGGCCATCTGGCCCGCGTCGAGATATCCCTGCTCCCACATCACGTCCTCAAGAAAGGTCACCTGGCTTTCATTGATGAACAGGGTCAGCTCGCCAGCCTCTTCGAAATCGAACTGCGCCGCGAAGAAGGAAAGCGTTTTGAAACGCTCGTCGCCGGCGACGGCGACGGCGGCCGCCGCGACGCCGAGCAGCGTGCCGCCGAGGCAGTAGCCGACGCCGTGGACCTGATCGCCGCCGTCAATTTCGCCGACGGCGTCGAGCGCGTCCATCACCCCGAGGCGGCGATAATCGTCGAAACCGAGATCGCGATCCTCCGGCCCCGGATTTTTCCACGAGATCATGAACACGGTGTAGCCCTGGTCGACGAGGAATTTGACCAGGGAGTTTTCCGGCGACAGATCGAGAATGTAGTACTTCATGATCCACGCCGGAACAATAAGGATCGGCTGCTTGCGCACCTTGTCCGTCGTCGGCGCGTACTGGATCAGCTCGATCAGGCGGTTTCGGAAGACAATCTTACCGGGCGTGACCGCGAGGTCTTCGCCGACCTTGAATTCGCCTGCCGCGGCCGGCGGGCGCCCTCCAACCGCGCGATCCGCGTCCTCGAGAAAATTGCGCCAGCCGCGGACGAGGTTTTCGCCGCGCTCCTCGATCGTTTTCTCCAGAATGTCCGGGTTCGTCAGAATGAAATTTGACGGGGAGAAAATATCGAGGAACTGGCGCGACGTGAATTCCATGACGCGTTCGTGCTGCGGGGTGACGCCCCTGACGCCGGTCGTGGCGTTGTGCCACCATTGCTGCGTCAGGAGAAAGCTCTGGGACATCAGATTGAAAGGCCAGCGCCGCCACGACTCGCTGCGGAAGCGCTTGTCCTGCGGCAGCGGCTCGATGCAGCTGTCGCCATTGGAATCCCCGAGCGGCCCGCATCGCATGGCGAAATTGGCGAAACGCATCATTTTCTTCTGCGCTTTCTGGGCGAGCTGGAACTGTTTGCCCGGCGAGAAAGCGAGGTGCGTGGCCCAGTCCAGGTAAGCGGCGGCGAGCGCGCTCGGCGAAAGCCCGCCCGTCAGGCGCCCGACACTGGCGTGGGTCGCGCGGTCCATGATTTCGACGATCGCCGTCGATGAATAGGAATCACGCGCCCATGGCTGTCGATCCCGACCCATGGCCGAGCCCGGATATTCGACCTTCACCGGCGCGAACCAGGCGGCGAAGGGTTGGGCCCTGTCCTTGCCGACGCGATCTGCGGCTTTCTTTTCCGGGCTGTCCGTCGAACGCGGGCTGTCTGGATCTTCGGTGTCCACGCCTCGGTCTCCTCGGTCGTCCGCGCTCTGGCGATCGGATTTTTTGAAATGGAAAACGAACTGCGCCGCTCATTGGCCCGGCGGCGACATGAGGTCAATGACCCGCGCGCTGCGAAGGGCAACGCACCGCAAGGACTAGTGATTGCGCGGCGGTCCGAATTCAGGGCGATCAGGAGCGATCGGCGGCTTCGCTTGCAATCGCTTTCATGACCTCGCCGACGAGCGATGTCGGAGCGTGTCTGGCGACATCTTCGATGCTCAACAATCCGACGATGTTCTTTTTCTCATCCATCACGGGCAGCCGCCGGATCCTGTTCTGCTCCATGATGCGCACCGCGTCCTCAAGATCCTCGTTCTCAAGGCACCAGAAACAATCGTCCGACATCACGTCTCGCACGAGAAGCTCGTCGAGATCCTTTTGCAGACCCACGCCTCGGACGACAATGTCCCGGTCCGTGACCATGCCGACAAGTTCTCCGTTCTCCACGACCGGCAAGGAGCCGATGTTCTGCGTCTTCATCTTCTTCGCCGCATGGTGGAGCTTTTCATCTGGCTCGGCGATGCGCACGCCGGCCGTCATCGCCTCGTTCACACGCATAGGGAGTCTCCGTTCTCAAGATTCGCCGCAGATCATAGCGAGGAGTGCGCGGCCGCGTATTGAGCGAGGTCAAATACGCCGCGGCCGGACGGGATTACTGTCCGCCGAGGAAGCAGCGCTTCCTGGGGGCTTTGGTGCGTCGATCGCGATCTGTCGCAATAACAATTGACGCGCCCGGTACAACCGCAAACATGGCGGTCCGTTCGCTGCAATTCGAGAGACACACGTCAATACCTGCGCAAACGATGACGAACGATATCGCGCCGGATCACCAACGCCCGCAATCCGACGCCGCCGAGAGGGCCTTTGAAACGCGCGGCCTGACCAAGGTCTACGGAACCGGCCATTCCGCCGTTCACGCCCTGCGCGGGGTTGATCTCTTCATCCCCAAGGGGGAGCTCGTCGTGCTTCTCGGCCGGTCAGGCAGCGGGAAATCGACTTTGTTGAACATTCTGGGCGGCATCGACCGAGCCACAAACGGAGACGCGTTCTTTCAGGATCAGGATCTCACCCGCATGAACGACCGCATGCTGACGGCGTATCGCCGCCGCCATGTCGGCTTCGTGTTCCAGTTCTACAATCTGATGCCGAGCCTGTCGGCGGAGGAAAACGTCGAACTGGTGGCGGAGGTCGCCGAGAACCCGCTGCCGGCGATCGAGGCGCTGGCGATGGTGGGCCTGAAGGAGCGCGCCGATCATTTTCCCTCTGAGCTTTCCGGCGGCGAGCAACAGCGCGTCGCCATCGCGCGCGCCGTCGCCAAGAACCCGACGGTGCTTTTCTGCGACGAACCGACGGGCGCGCTCGACAGCAAGACCGGCGTCGGCGTTCTTGAAGTCATCAAGGACGTCAACGAACGCCTCGGCGCCACGACACTGGTGATCACCCACGCGGCCGCAACGGCCGCGATGGCCGATCGCGTCATTCATTTCGCAGACGGACGGATCCGTGAAGTCGTGACGAACGACCGCAAGGTCGACCCCCGTGAGATACACTGGTGACGCGATCACGAGGCAGACGCCCGCTCGCCTTCCTAAGCACGCTCGACCGCAAGCTGGCGCGCGATCTCTGGCGCATCAAGGGACAGGCGGCGGCGATCATTTTCGTGCTCGCCTCCGGCATCGCGCTCCTCGTCATGGCGCGCGGCATGATCGTCTCCCTCGATGAGACGATGCGGGCCTATTACGACCGCACGCGGTTCGCGGATGCTTACGCCCCGGTCAAGCGCGCTCCCGACCACCTGCTCGCGCAGATTCGCGCCCTGCCCGGCGTCGCCGACGCCGACGGCCGCATCTCAGGCGCCGGCCTCGTCGACATCGAGGGCGTCGCTGCGCCGGTGAGCGCGCGCGCCTTGTCGATCGATCCGTCCGCCGCATCGCGCATCAATGACGTCCACCTCGCCGCCGGGCGCATGATCAATCCAGCGCACACGGATGAAGTCCTCGTGCTCGAACCTTTCGCGAAGGCGCACGGTCTCGGCCCCGGCGACGAAATCGCCATCACCATGTATGGCGCGAAACATCGCTTCAAGATCGTCGGGCTGGCCCTGTCGGCGGAATTCGTCTACGCGATCGCGCCCGGCGAACTCACCAGCGATCCGTCGCGCTACGCCATAATCTGGGCGAGCGACGAAGCAATGGAGGCGGCCTACGACCTCGACGGCGCCTTCAACGAGATCATCCTGACGACCGGCCGCGGAGCGAACGAAGACGCGCTCGTCGAGGCGCTCGACCGCCTGCTGGCGCCTTACGGGGCCGCCGGGGCCTATGGGCGGGCCGACCAGGTCTCGAATTTTTTTCTTGTTGAGGAACTCGCCCAGCTCGAGACCATGACGAGGGTCATGACGCCGATCTTTCTCGGCGTGTCGGTGTTTCTTCTCAACATCGTGATCACCCGGCTCGTCCAGACCGAGCGCGAACAGATCGGCCTGATGAAGGCCTTCGGCTATTCAAACATGGAGGTCGGCGGGCATTATCTGAAATTCACGGGCGTCATCGCGGTGGGCGGCGCGCTCCTCGGCTGGGGCGGCGGGCTTTATCTCGGCCGACTGATATCCGGGATCTACCAGATCTATTTCCATTTTCCCTTCCTTCTTTACGTGCCGCAAATCCGGGCCCTCGGCCTCGCCCTGGCGGTCAGCCTCGTCGCGGCCGCGCTCGGGGCCTTTGTCGCCGTGCGCTCGGCGATCAGGCTGGCGCCGGCCGAAGCCATGCGTCCTCCGGCGCCGCCGCGCTATCGCAGGGCCGGCGCGGCGCTGCGCCTGTTCGAGGGTCGCCTGGACCAGCCGAGCCGCATGGTCCTGCGCCGGATCGCGCGCCGTCCTGCACGGGCCGCGCTTTCCGTACTTGGCGTCGGCGCGGCAATGGCGCTCTCCGTCATGATGCAGTTCAACACCGCCGCGACAGACAAGATGCTCGACGTCAGCTTCAACGTCGTCGACCGGAGCGACGTTTTCGTGACCTTCGCCGAACCGGTTTCGGAAAGCGCCGTCTACGAACTGGCGCGGCTCGACGGCGTCGCCTACGCCGAGCCCGTTCGCTCGGCGCCGGTGCTGTTCGTGAAGGCCCTGCGCGAAGACCTCGGCGCCATCACCGGCCTGCCGCCCCGCGCGGTGCTGAACCGCGCCGTCGGCGCCGATCAGCGCGCGGTCGACATTGCGGGCGCGGGGATCGTCTTGTCGGAGCATCTCGCAGAAACGCTGCAGGTCTCGATCGGCGACAAGATCACGGTCGAAGTGCGCGAGGGACGCCGTCCGACGCTGGAGATCCCGGTGATCGGCCTGATCGACGCGCTGATCGGGACGCCGGCCTATATGAGCATGGAAGCCCTGAACCGTCAGTTGAAGGAGCCCGGTCGAATCTCCGGCGCCTATCTCGAAATCGACTTTTCAAAGCGCGAGACGCTTTACGAGGAGCTCAAGACCGTGCCGAAAATCGCCGGCGTCAGCCTGCGGCGGGAGGCCGCCGAGAATTTCGAGCGGATGATCGAGGAAGGCCCGGGCACGTTCCGCCGGATCATGACGATTTTCTCGATCGTGATCGCGGCGGGCGTCGTCTACAACAGCGCCCGGATCGCCTATATCGAACGCAAGCGCGACCTCGCCAGTCTTCGCGTCCTCGGCTTCACGAAGATCGAGACCGGCTATGTGCTCCTCGGCGAACTCGGCGTGCTGACGATCATCGCGCTGCCCGTCGGCGCGTTTCTCGGCTATCTGCTCTTCTCCTATATCGCGGCGGCGTTAAGCTCGGAGCTTTACCAGATCCCGGTCGTCTACAGAGAGGAAAGCATCGGCGTCGCAGGATTTGTCGTCATACTGGCAGCCATCGTCGCCGGCGCGCTCGTGCAACGCGACGTGGGCCGGCTCGAAATGGCGAGCGCACTGAAAACACGGGAGTAACTCCATGAACGGCGTACGTTCGCGCGCCCTTGTCCTCGGCGCCGGTCTGTTCGTTCTCGCCCTCTTCTTCGCCTATGCGTTCTGGCCGCGCGCGGTCCCGGTCGACATGGCGGCCGTCTCGCGCGGACCGCTGATGGTGACGATCGACGAAGAGGCGAAAACGCGCGTGCGCGACGCCTATGTGGTGGCGGCGCCCGCCGCGGGCCGACTGTTGCGCGTCGATATCGAGCCCGGCGACGCGGTCGTGAAAGACGAAAGCGTCGTCGCCGAAATCATGCCCGCCGTCCCGCCGATCCTCGACGTGCGCACGGAGGAACAGGCGAAGGCTGCGGTCGATGCGGCCGAAGCGGCCCTCACGCTGGCGCGGGCCGAACTGACAAGGGCGCGCGCTGACGCCGAATATGCGGAATCAGAGGTCGAACGCGCCCGCGAACTGGCCGGCGAGAACATCATATCCGCGGCGGCGCTTGAACGCGCGGAAAACCTCTGGGCCTCGTCGAGCGCGGCCCTTGAAACCGCGGACGCGGCCGTCGCGATGCGCAAGGCCGATCTTGAGAACGCGCAGGCGATGCTGATAAATTTTGAAGAAGCCGAGCGGCTCGCCTTCTCGACGAATCCGCATCCGAAGGAAGCGATCGTGATCACCGCGCCCATAACGGGACGCGTTCTCAGGGTGATCGAGGAAAGCGAACGCACCCTTTCCGCCGGCGCGCCCATTCTTGAGATCGGCGATCCGCTGGGCGACCTCGAGGTTGTCGCCGAACTTCTTTCGACAGACGCCGTGAAGGCGAGCCCCGGCGACCGCGTGATCATTTCCAAATGGGGCGGAGATGATTTTCTCGAAGGCGTCGTCGAACGCATCGAGCCTTGGGGCTTCACGAAGTTTTCCGCGCTCGGGGTCGAAGAACAGCGCGTCAACACGATCATCACGTTTACGGATCAGCCCGAAAGCCGCGCGCGGCTTGGTCCGGGTTACCGAGTCGAGGTGAGGATCGTGATCTCGGAGGAAGACGACGCCCTGAAAGTCCCCTCCAACGCCGTCTTCCGGTCCGAGGGCGACGTCTGGGCCGTTTTCAAGGTCGTCAACGGCCGGGCGCGGCGCATGGCTGTCGAGACCGGGCGAACCAACGGCCTTGAGACTGAGATCCTCGACGGCCTTTCGCCTGCTGACGAGATCATCCTCTATCCCGGCGGCCGGCTCGTCGACGGCGCGCGCGTCAGGCCGCGAGAAATCTGAAGCGGTTATTTCAGCACGAACGAAAACCCGTTCCAGACGAGGAACAGGCCGACGGCGGCGAAGGCGAACCGGATCAGAGCGGGCTCGCGGCGCAACAGCCAAAGCCGCATCGCCTTCAGGCGTTCGGGATGGGCCGCGCCGACGAAGATATAGACGATCCAGATGAGGATCATCGGCGCGAACGCGATGGCGTTGAAATAGGTCATCAAAAGGAGCTGTTCGCCAACCCGCGCGCAGCACGTCATGATCCGGCGCATCGCCTCGAAGTAGACGACGGCGGTCATGAGTTTCGTAATTTCGACGAAAACGCCGATCGAAAACCAGGTGAGCGGCCGGTGGCCCACCCGTTCCAGAAAGGCGGCGTCGTGGTCGCTTGGCCGCTTCGGCCGCCAGAGGGCCCCGATGGCGATCAGTCCCGCGCCGACAATGATCTGGCCATGGACCGCGATCGCCCGCAGCGCCGGCGAAGCGGCTCCATCGATCTTCGTGACCGCGTAGGCGAAGAGCAGTCCTCCGGCGAACTGGGTCAGGACGACGCCGAGCGTGAACCAGAAACCGTCCGCCCCGCCCCGCGGCTTGGCCAGAATGAAGAGCAGGATCAGGATCGGCGTATAATTGTCCGCATCAAGAACGCCGAGCACCGTCAGACGCGGCGCCAGTTCGATCATGGAATGGGAAATCATGGAAAAATCCGAAGACGGGAAAGATCCGGAGACGGGCCCGCGATACGGCTCGGGGCCTTGCGCGATCCTCGCCCCGCGATTTGACTTCGCTCAAGGTCCGGCGCGCGCAGCTCTCTACTGTCTCGCGCAGAATTACAGCCTAACGGGAGCGATTTGCGATGTCGACGCGCATTTGTCTGATCCAGGGTCATCCCCACGACGACCCGGGCCATTTTTGCTGGGCCCTCGCCGACGCCTATGAGGAGGGCGCGCGCAGCGCCGGCTTCGAAGTCGAGCGCATCGACCTTGCCCGCGTGGAGATTCCCTATCTTCGCAACCCAGCCGATTTCGGCGTCACGCCGCCGGCCGCGATCCTGGACGCGCAGAACGCGGTGACGAAGGCGGACCACGTCGTCGTAATCTATCCCCTATGGCTCGGCGCCATGCCCGCTTTCGTGAAATCCTTTTTCGAGCAGCTCTCACGGAACGAATTCGCCCTCGCTCAAAGCGAAAAGGGCGGCTGGCCGCGCAAGATGCTGAAGGGAAAATCAGCCCGCGTGGTCGTCACGATGGGCATGCCGAGCGTCGCCTACCGGATCTTTTTCGGCGCCCATGGCGTGAAGAGTTTCGAGAGCGCCATCCTCGGCATGGCCGGCTTCAAACCGATCCGGGACACGCTGATCGGCGGCGTCGGCGAGTTGAGCAAAGGCGACGCTGAGAAGCACTTCGTGCGGATGCGCGCGCTCGGCGCCCGCGCGGACTGATCGGAAACGCCGCGACGGCGCACGCCGTCACGACACACGCAGATTGTCCACGACATGGGTCACGCCGGGAGCCGCCCAGGCGGCGTCTTCAATGAGCTTTCGCTCATACCAGGCCTTGACGTCGCCCTTGAGCGTCACCTTGCCGCCGTCGATATCAACGTCGATGTGCGAGGCCTCGATTTCGGCGTTGCGATGCAGCGCGCGCTTGATCGCTTTCTCGATATCTGACGGGGCGACCTTGGATTTGACCTTGATCTGGTTGCTGACGCCGACCACGCCCTTCACGCCGGCGACCTGGGTGTTCGCTATTTCGCGCTGGTAGTTCCATTCGGCCTCGCCGGACAACGTCACGTATCCGTTGCGCACCTCCGCCTGGATGTCATTGTTCGGTATGGAGACGTTCCATTCCAGCATGTTCGCGATCCGCTCGGCGATTTCTTCATCCGTCACCCGGGTGTCCCCCGGATACTTGACATTGATTTCCTCCGCGATCGCCCTGACGCCCTGGACGCGCTTTGCAGCGCGTTCCGCCGCGAGCTTCTCCGAATAGGTCCCGACGGTTCCCAACAACGTGACGGCGCCGTCCTTCACCGTGACGCCGACCTGCGAGGACGTGATCCGGGGATCCCAGTCCAGTTCGGCGAGAATGTCGTCTTTGATTTCATCGTCGTTTCGCATTGAAGTTCTCCTTGCTGCTCTTGCGTCTTGTCTGTGTGAGCCGGATGCCCGCCAAGCGATCCGCGTCGGAGAGATTACTCGCCGCCCTTGATCGCGATGACGAAATACGATCCCCTGAGGATCGAGGCGATGAAGCGCCGAGTGGCGACGATCAGCATTGACGGATATCAACGACGCGCCGATATCCGGCCGTGTAGGGAGTGTCGGCGCACGGGCGACCGCGTGCATTCGACCGCGAACGACCGACTGCGAACGACGCCCGAGACGGATTGACTGAAGGCCGCAGCGCCGGATCCGGCGCGCTTTACGGGCGGACAAACGGCAACGGCGAAGACGGGAAAGTTCTTATGCGACTATCGGCGATCATCGGGGCTGGGGCGATCCTTCTAGCAGCGTCCTGCAGCGGCGAAGGGCGAAGCGAAAGCGGGGCGGTTCAACCGCCTGAAAACACCGTCAAAGCCGCACTCGCCGAACCGCCCGCGCCCGTCCTTGTCGACATGCCGGAAGTCAATCCCAGGCGCGGGCGCATCCTCTTCGTGACGAACGGTTGCGTGATTTGCCATCAGGTGAACGGCGTCGGCGGCGCCGCCGCGCCGCGCCTCGACGCGCGCGGCGATCAGGACGCGGTCGATCCGCTGGCCTTCGCCGCGAGCATGTGGCGCGGCGCCGAGGCCATGACCGCGCTGCAATCCGTTGAACTCGGCTACGTCATCGAACTTGACGGTCAGGATATCGCCGACCTCGCAGCGTTCGCGGGGAGCCCCGACGAACAGGCGCTTTTGACGCTGGACACTGTGTCAAAAGAAATGCGGGACTGGTTCCTCGACGAACCCTACTGGCTTGACGACGAATGGGGCGACTTTCTGCGCAGAGGCTCGCGCATCCCGCTCGACGACGGCGAGCCGCAGTAGAGCCGGGCCCGCAAGGCCGGGCTTGCGCCATTCGCGGACCAGCGCTCGGCCGAACAATCCCCGGCGAGTTGAGCATGGTCATACGAACCCCGGCCCGCGCGAGCGATCATGGCTTCCTGACAACCAAAACTGCGAGAAGGAAACGCCATGCCCGATTTGCGAGAGTGCGCCGAAGAAATCATCACCGACACGGACCGGCTTGCGCGGTTCACGCCAGACGGCGCGAGCGCGTTTCGGCTTCTCGTCTCCTCCATCGAAGAACGGGGACCGACCTCGCCGGTCTCGAAAGCCGTGATGGCTGCGGCCCTCGCCGTGGCGTCGCGCTGCGAGGCGTGCGCGGGCCGCCATGCGCGCAACGCCGCCCATGCGGGCGCGGAACGCGGCGAATTCAAGCTGGCGCTTGAACGGGGCGTCCTGATGGCCGACGCGCCGGCCGCGATTGTCGCTGCGCAGGCGTTGCGGGATTTCGATGCGGCGGCCACGGCGACGCAGGGGCGGAAATCGCGGGTCAGCCGGTTTCTCCGCGCACCGCAACGCAAGCGCAGCAGGCGCAAATGCGTAGACGGCGCGATGGAAGCCGCCGAGCCGCGCCCTCCATACGCTTTCCTCCTGCAATAAGTGCTCGACATGAAGGGGCCGGCGGGCTTTCCTCAAAACAAGGAGAAGAACCATGAAATTGCGCGGTTTGATGATCATCGTAACGGCGTTCGCTATCGGCGCCTGCGGCCAGGGTCCCAAGGGCTCGCACGGTTTCAGACTTCCCGACGGGGACGCCGACGCCGGACGGGAAGCGTTTGCAACCTATGGCTGTCCGAGTTGCCACGAGATCGCCGGGCTTGAGGAATTGCGCGAAGGAATTGATCCGGAGATGAACATCGCCATCGGCGGCGAAACCACCCGGATCGCCACCTATGGCGAACTTGTCACGTCGGTGATCAATCCCTCGCACCGGATTGCGAAAGACTACGAGGCCGAAGACGTCGCGCCGGGCGGGGTTTCCAAAATGCGCAATTACAATGACGTGCTGACGGTTTCGGAACTGATCGACATCGTCGCTTTTCTGCAGGCCCAGTACGACATCAGGCCTTACCCCGATCCGGATTACGCCCCCTACAGCTACCGCTGAACCGGGCGCAGGCGCAAAACGGCGCGGCGACGGCGGGCTTTGCGGCGAAGGCGGGCGTCGCGGCGACGGCTCGCCATTTCCGCCCGGTCCGGAACACGGCTTTAGGCCGACGGCGCCCTTGCGAGTTCGTCGGCGACCTTTTCGCCTTCAGAAGCGCGGGGTTTAGAAAGCCCCGCCAGAAGAAGAAACGCCACGGGCGCGAGGAAGAGGGTGAATACGGTGGCGAAGCCCAGTCCGCCAAGGATCACCCAACCGAGCGACGCGCGCGATTCCGCCCCGGCCCCGCTGCCGAGAATCAATGGGGCGCTCGCCAGCAAGGTCGACAGGGCCGTCATCAGGACGGGCCGCAAGCGCGTCATCGCGGCGTGTTCGATCGCCTCGCGCACGCTTTCGCCGCGGTCGCGCTGCTGGTTGGCGAATTCGACGATCAGGATGCCGTTCTTCGCCATGATGCCGATCAGGAGAACGAGTCCGATCTGGCTGTAATAGTTGATCGACCCCCCGGTCAGGAAAATCGCAAAGGTCGCCGCAGCGAGTCCGAAGGGGACGGTCACCATAATGATCACGGCGCTGACGAAGCTTTCGAATTGCGCCGCGAGAACGAGAAGGACGATGATGGCGGCGAAGGCGAACACGATCAGCGTCGCCCTGTTGGAATCCTGAAGAACTTTCGCCTCCCCGAGGAGCGCGACGGAAAGGGCCCCTTCCAGGCTCTCCCCGGCGATCGCGCGCATTTCCGTGACCGCGTCGCCGAGCGCGACCCCCTCGGCGAGACCTGCCGAGACGGGCACCGCGCGCCTTCGCTGCTCGCGCGCGAGGTTCGATGCGACGGCGACTTCGCGGATCGTCGCAAGTGAGGAAAGCGGAATGAAGTCGCCGTTCGAAGACCGGAGGAAGATGTTGGCCAGATCCGTCGGATCGTTGACGGGCTCGCCGGCGCCCGAGATCAGAACCTCGATGATTTCGTCGCCCACGAATATCTCCGAGGCGCGGAATTCGTCAGCCATGACCTGGATCGTGCGCGTCACCGCCGAGACGGGAACGCCGAAGGCGGCGGCCGCTTCGCGATCGATGTCGATGGTGATTTGAGGCTGGGAGACCTGGAAGTCCGTTCGCGCGGTGGTGAACAGGGGGCTTTCCTGCAGACGCCCCGCGAGCGCTTCAGCGGCCTCGGCCGCCTCGAGATAGTCGTCGCCGACAATCGCAAAACGCAGGCCCTGGCCCGCCCCGCGGATGCCGAGCGAGTTGCCGCTTCGCACCACAGCCGTCACGCCGGGAATGTCGCCGATCCGCTGACGGACTTCGCGCTCGAAGTCCTCCTGACTCTGCGAGCGCTCCGACCAGTCGGGCAGTCTCAGGAAAACGAAGGATAACTGACCGCCGCGCACGCCGTTGATGGAATTGGTCGCCAGGGCGCGACCCTCTTCCACGATGGGTTGCAGACGGTCTTCGATCTCCAGCACCTTGCGGTCGAGGAAATCGAAATTGGAGCCGTCCTGACCGAAGACGAACATGAAGACCCGGCCCTGATCCTCCTTTGGAGTCAGTTCCTTGGGCGTCGCCTCGAACGCCAGATATCCGCCGGCTGCGAACAGGAGCGACGCGGCGACAGCCGCGAGCGGCCGCGCCAGAAGCCCTCGCAACATTACTCCGTATACTGCTGAAACAGGCCCCGCCGGTTTGCGCTTATGGGAAGGCAGGGAGAAATCGGCGTCCATTTCCGGTCGGTGCTCTCGACCGAGGCGCACCGTCATCACCGGACAAAGCGTCAGCGCGACAAAGGAGGAAACGACGACCGCGAATGCGAGCACGAAACCGAATTCCGAAAAGAGCCGGCCCGCCTGACCGGGCAGAAAGGAGATCGGCACGAAAACGGAGGCGAGCGTGGCGGTCGTGGCGAGAACCGCGAACACGATCTCCCGCGTGCCGATCACGGCGGCCGCCCGCTTGCCAGCGCCTTTGCCGCGCCAGCGCTGGATGTTCTCCGTTACGACAATCGCGTCATCGACGACGAGGCCGGTCGCCATGACGAGCGCGAGAAGCGTGATCAGGTTGATCGAGAAGCCCGCGAGCCAGAGAGCGGCGACGGTGCCGAGAAGGGACACCGGGATGGTCACCGCCGGGATCAGCGTCGCGCGCCACGAGCGCAGGAACGCGAAGATGACGACGACAACAATGATCGTGGCCAGCACGAGGCTCTTGATCACCTCCTCGATCGCAGCGTTGATGAAGATCGAATCGTCCACGACCACTTCGATTTTCACGTTTTCCGGAAGCGACGCGTTCAATTCGTCCACCGCCTTTCGCACTTCACGCGAAACCGCGACGGTGTTCGACTGGGCCTGCCGGACGATGCCGATCCCGATGCCCGGGTTCCCGTTGACCCTCGCCGTGGAGCTCTCGTCCTCGAACCCCCATTCCACGATCGCCACGTCCGAAAGGCGCGTCTGGTCGTCAAGGCGAAGTTCGGCGATGTCTTCCGGCGTCTGGGACGGGGCTTCGGCTCGGATGAGCAGTTGCTGGGCGTCGTTGCGCAAGCGTCCGCTGGGCGTGTTCTGAACGGCCGACGACACCAGCGCCGCCACGTCGTCGACGGAGAAACCCCGCGCCGCCAGCGAAACGGGCACGACGCGCACCCTGATGACGCGATTTCTGACGCCGTAATCGTCAGCCTGGGCGACGCCTTCCACCGCCTGGAGTCGGGGCAGGATGACGTCGTCGACGAGCCGCGCGATATCGCCGGGCGACGTCGCGGCTGCGGACACGGACAGCCGCATGATCGGCGAGGCGTCGGAATCCGACTTGCGCACGATCGGCTCCTCAATGTCTTCGGGCAAATCACGCGCGATCCCGGAGACGGCGTTCTTCACATCAGTCGCGGCGATGTTGATATCGATATTGGAGGAAAACTCCGCCGTGACGTTGCTGCGGCCATAGCTTGAGGAAGACGAGATGGACTTGACGCCGTCGACGCGCGCGACCGCGCTCTCGACGATCGCGGTGACTTCGGCGTCAATGGCCTCGGGAGTCGCGCCAGGATAGTTGGTCGAAATGGAAACGACCGGCTGGTCGACTTCCGGCAGTTCGCGAACCTCTACGCCGGCGAGCGCGGCGAGCCCCGCGATCACAATCAACATGCTCACGACCGTCGCCAGGATCGGACGCTGGATGAAGGTCGCGATCAGGCCGCCAGCCTCTTCGCGCCTTGTCTTCGCATCAGCCGTCATGGCCGCTTAACCGACGCTCGAGGCTGCGCTGACCCCGGTCCCGCCGTCAGGTTCGACCTGCGGCAGCGGCAAGCCCCGCCGCACGCGGTCCGCACCCTCGACCACGATGGCGTCGCCCGCCGCAATGTCGCCCTCGACTACGACGATATCGTCGCGCCGCTGGAGAATGACAACCGAAGCCTGCTCCGCCGCGCCCTCTGCATTTCGCCGCCAGACATAGGCCCCCGAGCGATCCCACTGAACGGCGAGGCCTGGGATCGAAATGGCGGGCTCTCCTTCAGCCGTCGTGGAAACCGTGAATACGGCGCCTGGAATAAGCCGCCCGTCGACGTTTACAAACGTCGCCTCGGCCCGCAGCGAGCGCGAGGCGGGATCGACGCGGCTGTCGATGGCCGTGATTTCGCCTCGATAGGTGCGCTCAGCGGCCGAGGTCATAGCCGCCTCCACCGTCTGGCCGATATTGATGAAGCCCGCCGCCTCCTGCGGCACTGCGAAATCGATGATGACCGAGGACGTGTCGTCGAGGGTCGTGACCGCGCCGCCCGCCTGGATATAGTCGCCCGCCTCGCTGTCGATCAGGCCGACGATGCCGTCGAAGGGCGCGAGAATGCGGCGTTGCGCGACGGCCACTTCGGCCGCCCGAAGGTCCGCGCGCGCGGCGATGAACGCGTTTTGCGCCTCTTCGGCCTCCAGGGCCGAGGCGGCTTCGTCGCTCGCGAGGTCGCGGTATCGCGCTGCGTTGTCCCGCGCGATCGGAAAATTCGCCCGCGCCCGGACAAGGGCGACCTGTTGTTCGTCATCATTGATCTGGAGAAGAAGGTCGCCCTTTGCGACGCGGGCCCCGGGCGCGACGACCACCTCTTCCACAATGCCAGTGGCTTCGGCGGTTATGACGACGCTTTTGAGCGCACGCGCCTCGCCGATCACGCTGACCGTACGGGCGACGAAATCGGCTTTCGCCGTTCCCATCGCCACGACGGGCGCGTAGCCGCCGCGTGCGCCGCCCGGGCGCCCGCCGGAGCGCGCTTGCTCGGCCTGCGGACCGGCGCCGCCGAAATTCGAAATCGCAAAGCCCGTCAGGGCTGCGCCGGCCAAGAGGCCGACAAGTACGCCGCCAACCAGAATGTGCGGGGCTTTCATCCAGAGATCCGTCTATTTGGCCAATCCGCTTGTCGCGAGCGCCGTACGTCGCGCGTCCCGGAGGCAGCGTCAATGTGTCCGTGAATACGCCGTTATTAGCTGCGCCGATCACTCGCCGCATTCAATAGAAAAAGACCCCAGAGCGTAATTTACCGTAAACGGCCCGTTTTTGACGCGGGCGGCCCGCCATCGCAACAGCCCGTTGCGCGCGCCCCTGTCTGATCCGCCGATCAGGCGTTGGCGCCGAAGACGGATTTGGCCTCAAGGAATTCTTCGAGACCAAAAACGCCCCATTCCCGGCCGTTGCCGGACTTCTTGTAGCCGCCGAAAGGCGCGGCGAGGTCGAGCCCGGCCCCGTTGACATGCACCATGCCGGTCCTCAACCGGCTGGCAACGTCGCAGGCCGATTGCGCGTCCGGGCCCCAGACATAGCCGGACAGGCCATATTCCGTGTCATTGGCGATCTCGATCGCCTCGTCGACGTCCTTATAGGTCATGATCGAGAGGACCGGTCCGAAGATCTCTTCTCGCGCGATCCGCATCGCCGGCGTAACGCGGCCGAAAACCGTCGGCTTCACGTAATAGCCCCGATTGATCCCTTCAGGGCGTTCAGGGCCGCCTGCAAGAAGTTCGGCGCCTTCCTTCACGCCTTCCTCGATCAGGGAGACGACCTTTTCGAACTGGGCGCGATTGGCGATCGGGCCGATGGCGGCGCCGCTGTCTGGCGCGCCGACCGTCGTCGCTTCAGCGGCTTTGGCCGCAAGCCCCGCCGCCTCCTCGTAGCGCGCTTCGGGAACCAGCATCCGCGTCGGCGCATTGCAGGACTGGCCGGAATTCATCATCACGCCCTGCACGCCAGCCGGGATGGCGGCGTTGAAATCCGCCTCCGGCAGGATGACGTTCGCGGACTTGCCCCCAAGCTCCAGCGCCACGCGCTTGATCGTCGGCGCCGCATTCTGGGAAACGGCGATCCCGGCGCGGGTCGAGCCCGTAAACGAGACCATGTCGACGTCCGGATGCGCGCTCAGCGCCGAGCCGACGCCGGGCCCGTCGCCATGGACGAGATTGAAAACGCCGGCGGGAACGCCGGCGGCGTCGACGATCTCGGTGAAGATCACCGCGTCAAGCGGCGCGACCTCGCTCG
>CAZBOC010000009.1:0-6943 GCA_964493225.1 uncultured Caulobacterales bacterium
CCCGCTCGTAAGGATCGCCCAGTCGGGCGAGCCACGTCGTCCCGGCCCCTGGCCGATCCTTCCAGTCGAGCCCATATATCGGCGGGCCGCCCTCGGACTTGATGCGCATGAGAACCGGGTGTTCGACCTGGCAGCTGACGCACCAGGAGCCGAATATGTTCACAAGGCTCACCCGGCCCTTCAGATCCGCGGAGGAGAAGCCCTCGCCATATCCCTCGATGGGCGCCAGCGCGAACTCCGGAGAGGGCCGGTCGATCATGATCGACGGATCGAAGCCCGGATCGCGGGTCAGTCCTCTCGCGAAGGCGAAAACCGCGAAGAGAAAAATCGCGAGCGGCGCGAGAAACAGGAGTCTTCCCATGGCGCGCTACTCCGCAGGCGCAGCCGCGCCTGATATGGCCGCCACCTCGGGACGGCCGCGCCGCGCGCGCAATCGCGCCGGAGAAAGGGCGATGACGCCGCCAAGCGCCATCATCGCGCCGCCGGCCCAGAGCCAGACCGCAAAGGGCTTGTAATATCCGTGCACAGCCCATCCCTCGCCTTCGCGGCGCTCGCCAAGGGAGAAATAGAGATCGCCAAGCGCAGTCGTCCAGACCCCCGCCTCGCTGGTGCGCATGCCGCGAACGGGATAAAAACGCCGCTCGGCGCTCAGCGTGCGGATGTCCCGTCCGTTCCGCGCAACCGCGAAATCGGCCGTTTCGGAGAGATAGTTCGGCCCCTCCTCCTCGCGCACGGCCTGAAGCGTCACATCGTATCCGCCCACGCGCATCGTATCGCCGATATCGGCGTAAGCGATCGCCTCGCTTTGCCAGGCGCCGGCCCCGACGACGCCGATCGCCGCGACGGCGAGCCCGAGATGCGCGCCCGCCATGCCGAGATAGGCGCGCGGCAGCCCGCCGAGGCGGCGCAGACTGTCCGCGGGCGCCGCCTCGCCGAGGCGGATGCGCCGGGCGAGGTCGATGAAGACCGCGCCGCCCGCCCAGGCCGCGAAGGCGACGCCGGCGAGCGCGGCCGCGCTCCTGGGCGCGGCGAGCCAGAAGCTGATCAAAAGAGCGGCCGCCGCCGCGAGCCCGGCCGGCCAGAGCCTGATGAAAGCGGCGCGCAAGTCCCCGCGCTTCCAGGAAAGGACGACGCCAGGCCCGAGCACGAAGAAGAGCGCGATCGCGAAGGGCGGGAACATGATGTTGAAATAGGGCGTGTCGACGGACAGCTTCGCGCCCGTGAGGATCTCGGCGAACAACGGATAGAACGTGCCGAGGAAAACCATCGCGCAGATGGCGACCAGAATGACGTTGTTCAAAAGCAGAGCGCCTTCGCGGCTGACGGGGGCGAACCGCGCCGTCGAGAGGAGCTGGGGTCCGCGAAAGGCGAACAGCGTGAGCGAGCCGCCGACTACCGCTGCAAGGATCGCGAGGATCACGACCCCGCGCTCGGGATCCACGGCGAAGGCGTGAACCGAGGTCAGAACGCCTGAACGAACGAGGAACGTTCCGATAAGGCTGAGCGAGAACGTCAGGATGGCGAGCAGCGCCGTCCAGGCTTTGAACCCGCCGCGGGTCTCCGTCACGCGAATGGAGTGCACGAGCGCCGTTCCGGCGAGCCACGGCATGAAGGAAGCGTTTTCGACCGGGTCCCAGTCCCAGAAGCCGCCCCAGCCAAGCTCGTAATACGCCCACCAGGAGCCGAGCACGATGCCGATCGTCAGGCAGGTCCATGAGATCAGCGCCCACGGACGGACGGCGCGCGCCCACGCCTGATCGATCCGCCCGCTGATGAGGCCGGCCACAGCGAAGGCGAAGACGATCGAGAAGCCCACATAGCCAAGGTAAAGGAAGGGCGGATGTATGGCGAGACCCGGGTCCTGAAGCAACGGGTTGAGGTCCTGTCCGTCCGCCGGCGCCGGCGACAGGCGTTCGAACGGGTTTGATGTGAAAATGACGAAGGCGAGAAAGGCCGCCGCAATCCATCCCTGCACGGAAAGGGTCCGGGCCCTCAGAAGACCGCCCGACGTCCCCCTACCCGTCGCCGCCAGCCCGGCCCCGAAGCCGGCGAGGATCAGGACCCACAACAACATCGAGCCCTCGTGATTGCCCCAGACACCCGACAGTTTGTAAACGAAGGGCTTGGCCGTGTGGGAGTTCTCAAAAACGTTGCGCACGGAAAAGTCCGAGCTCGCGTGCAGGGCGGTCAGCGCCAGGAAGGCTGCAGCGACGAGCGCGCCCTGCAATAGCGCGGCTCGGCGCGCGCCGTCGGTCACCGCTGCATCGCCCGCCCGCGCGCCGAGAAACGGAAACAGCCCCTGATACAGCGCCGCCATGAGCGCGAGGGCGAGAAAGATTTGACCGAGTTCCGCAAGCATCGGGCGCGCAAACTCCCTCCACATTAGGCCGTCGCTCCCCAAGCGATGCGGCGACGGCCTTTAAATGACGTTTTGCACCGCCCGGCGCATTGTGGCAAATCGCGCTTCCTGCTTCGAGACAAGATTGAGTGAACGGAAGCCATGGGCGATCACTGGAGCTATATCTGGCCGGCCTACGCCATTTCGGCGGCCGCTTTGATCGGACTGGCGCTCGCCATATTGCGCCGCCGCAAAAGGCTGCGCGCTCGCCTGGCGGACCTCGAGACGTCTGACCCTGCGCGGGAAAATGCGCGAAACGACGAAATGTCGAATTCATGAAGCGGTTTTCGTGACGTCCGGGCTTCATCCAGCGATACTGGCGGCGGAAAACCTGTCGCTTGTCCGTGCGGGCCGGACAGTGGCGCGCGGCGTCTCGCTGAGGCTCGAGCCTGGAAAGGCGACGCTCCTGCGCGGGCCGAACGGGGCCGGCAAGACGACGTTGATGCGCACCCTCGCTGGCCTTCTGGCGCCAGGCGCGGGAACGCTCCGCGTCGAAACGCCTGACGGCGCGCGGGGCGATCCCGGCGATCTGAGGGCCGCCGCCGTCTTTTTCGGGCATTTGAACGCCCTGAAATCAGCGCTCACGGTCTGGGAGAACCTGCGCTTCTGGACCCGGCTTTACGGCGTGCGCGCAGAAGAAGAAATAGGGCCGGCTCTCGACGCCATGGAGCTCGGACCCCTCGCCCGGCGGCGCGCAGGTGATCTCTCGGCGGGCCAGAAGCGACGCGCCGCCTTCTGCCGCGTCCTGCTTTCGCGAAAGGCCATCTGGCTGCTCGACGAGCCTACGGCCTCCATGGACGCGCGCGCGGCCGACCTTTTCCGCGCCGGGGTGGAAAGCCATTGCGCCCGCGGCGGCTCGGCGCTGATCGCAACCCACGATTCGATAGCAATCGAGGGCGCGGCCGCGGTCGAACTCGTCGCGGCGGCGTGACGGCTTTCCTCGCCATCGTCTCCCAGGACGTCGCGATCGGTTTCCGGTCGGGAGGCGGCGCCCTTCTTGCCGCGGTCTTTTTCGCCCTCGTCGTCCTCTTGTTCGCCCTCGCGGCGGGCCCGGAGCCCGAGCGCCTCGCCGCGATCGCAAGCCCGGTCGTATGGACCGGCGCTCTCTTGTCGACGCTGATCACGGCCGAGCGCATCTGGCAGGCCGATCAGGAGGACGGCGCGCTGGACGTCCTCGCAGAGACCGCCGAACTCCTCGAAACCGCTTTCCTCGCCAAGGCCCTGGCGCACTGGCTGACGACCGCCGCGCCCCTGCTTCTCCTTTCGCCGGCGATGGCGCTGATGCTGAACCAGCCCGCGGCGGCCACCGGACCGCTCCTTTTGTCGCTCGCGATCGGAACGCCCGGCCTCAGCCTGATTGCGGCGCTTGTCGGGGCGACGACGGTTTCGCTGCGGCGCGCCGGCGCGCTTGTCACGATCCTCGCCGCGCCGCTCTTCATCCCGATCCTGATTTTCGGCGTGGGTGCGGCGGCGGCGGGCGCAGCCGGCTCTCCCGCCTTTCCCTCAAGTCTCATGTTCCTTGGCGCGAGCGCGCTCCTGGCGTTAATCGTCGCGCCCTTCGGCGGGGCGGCTGCCATTCGCGCAAATCTCGCCTAAATAGCTGCTATGATCAACGAAATGGCAAATCCGCAGGTGTTCGAGCGTTGGGCGCGTCCAGCCGCGCCCGTCGCCGCCCTTCTCGCCCTCGCGCTCGCCGCGCCGGGGCTCTATCTCGCCCTCGTGGCTTCACCGGCCGACTACCAACAAAAGGACAGCGTCAGGATCATGTACGTACATGTTCCCGCCGCCTGGATGGCGCTCTTTTGCTACTCGTCGGTCGCGGTCGCTTCGGCCGTTGGCTTCATCTGGAAGCACCCGCTCGCCGACGTGGCCGCCAAGTCGGCCGCGCCGATCGGCGCGGTTTTCACCGGCCTCGCCCTCGTCACGGGCGCGCTATGGGGCAAACCGACATGGGGGACCTACTGGGCCTGGGACGCGCGCCTGACGTCGGTGCTGATCCTGCTTTTCCTTTATCTCGGCTACATGGCGATATGGGAGACCGTCGAGGACAAGACGCGGGCCGCGCGGATTGCGGCGATCGTCGCGATTGTGGGCTTCGTCAACGTGCCGGTCATCAAGTTCTCCGTCGACTGGTGGAACAGCCTGCACCAGCCGGCGAGCGTCATCCGCGCCGACGGCCCGACGATCCACGCCTCCATGCTGACGCCGCTCCTGTTGATGGCCGGCGTTTATATGGCTATTTTCACCGCGGCCCTGCTGCAATCAATGCGCAATGAGTTGATGGCCCGGCGGATCGCCCGCCTTGAGCGCCGCGACGAAGACGCAATTTCGGAGATGAGGGTGGCATGACGCGGAAACAGAAACGCTTGCGTCTCGTCGGCGGGGTGTTCGTCGTGGCGCTTCTCGCCGCCGGGTTGACCCTGACCGCGCTGAACAGCGCCGTTGCCTATTTCTACACGCCCTCCGACCTCGCAAATCTCGGCGCCCAACCGTCCGGCGTCATCCGCCTCGGCGGCCTCGTCGAGGCCGGGAGCATCGCCCATGGGGAAGACGCAAGCGTGTCGTTCACCGTACGCGATGAATTCGCGGCGACGCCCGTCCTGTATCAGGGGCTTCTCCCCGACCTCTTCCGCGAAGGTCAGGGCGTCGTCGTCCTCGGCCGCATCGGCCCTGACGGCGGCGTCGTCGCCTCCGAGGTTCTCGCCAAGCACGACGAAAACTACATGCCCGCCGAAGTCGCCGACGCCCTGAAGGAACAGGGCCGCTGGCGCGACGGCGAGCGGCCGGGCTCCTGACGCGAAACCCGCCTACGCCTTCTCAAGCCAGCCGGCGATCTGCGCCGCCGCGCGCGCGGCCGGCGGCGGATCGTCCACCAGGATCCGGGGCAGGAGCTTTTCAAAGGCGGCCTTCTGGTCGCCGCCGCCCGTTCTGAACAGTTCGCCAAGCGCATCGGCGAGCCCGTCGGCCGCGCAGTCTTCCTGAATAAATTCCGGAATCACGAAATCGCCTGCGAGGATGTTGAGGATGGAGACGTAGCGCGTGGTTTTCACCCGGCGCGCCCAGTAAGCCGTGAACGGATCGACCCGGTAGGCGACGACCATGGGCGTCCGGTTGATCGCGAGTTCGGTGGAGACGGTTCCCGACGCCGCCAGCGCCGCGTCGGCCGCCGCGAAGGCGTCGTATTTCTCCGCCTGCGCTATGAAATGGACCGGCGCCGACCAGCGCGTCATCGCCGCGCGCGCTTGGTCTTCGACCGACGGGGCGAGGGGCGCGAGGATGTGAAGATCATCCGTTTCGACGGCAAGACGCGAGACGACGCTTTCGAACACGTCGAGGAGGCGGGCGACCTCGCTGCGCCGGCTTCCGGGCAGAACGCACAGGAGCGTCGCCGCGCAGAGGCCGCGGCGCGCGCGGAACGCGGCGCCGTCGCCCCGCGCCCGCGCGGCCTTCTCGAATGTCGGATTGCCGACGAAAGCCGCGCGGACCCCCGCCCCCTCGAACCATGGCGGCTCGAAGGGCAGGAGCGCGAGAACGCCGTCGAAATGGGCGCGCACGAAATCGACCCGCCGGGGACGCGAGGCCCAGACCTGGGGCGCGGCGTATTTGAAGACCTTGGTTCCCGGCGAGAGCGCCTTCAGCCGCTTGGCGGTGACGCGCGAGAACGCCCAGCCGTCGATGAGAATCGCCGCATCGGCCCGGCGCGCGGCCGCCTCTTGCGCCAGTTGCCGGGCGCGGCGAAAGCCTTCGGGCAGCGCGCGGGCGACATCGGTGAACCCCATGACCGCGAGCGGCTCGGTCGGGAAGAGGCTTTCAAACCCTTGCTCCGCCATCAAGGCCCCGCCGCAGCCGAAAAACGTCGCTTGCGGCATTGTCTTGCGCAGCTCGGGGAAAAGCGCCGCGCCGAGGGCGTCGCCGGACGGCTCGACGGCGGCGAGAAGGAGCGATGGCCCGCTCACGGGTCGTCGACCTCGTCGCCTTGAAACCCGTAGATGAACAGACCCGCCGCGTCGGCGCGACCGGTCGCCTCCTTCCGGTCCATCACGAGCGCCCGGCCCGCCTCGACCGCGACCCCCGCAAGGCCCGCCGCGACGGCGCCGTCAATCGTCCGCAGGCCGATGGTCGGCAGGTCGACGCGCAGCTCCTGGCCCGGCTTCGGGCGCTTGACGAGAACGCCGCCCGCCGGCCTGCCGTTCCCGCCCTTGACCGCTTCGCCCAGACCCGCGCAGCGCGCCAGCATGGCGTCCGTTCCTTCCGCCGCCTCAACGGCGAGCACGTGGCCGTTGCGGACGACCGCCGCCTGGCCCACGTCGAAGCCGCCGAGCGCGTGAATGAGCCGCGCCGCTTTTTCGATGTCCGCCATGTGGTCCTTGTTCGGCACTATCGCGCCGAACGGACCGGCGGGCGCGACCAGCGCGCCGACGGCGTTTTCCGCCCCGACGACCGAAAACCCCTCTTCCTCAAAGGTCTCCACGAGAACGCTGAGCAGCGCCCCGGGCCCCCCCCGCGCCGCCCGCCCCACCCAAAAGCGCACCACCAACCCCCCCC
>CAZBOC010000009.1:6953-19193 GCA_964493225.1 uncultured Caulobacterales bacterium
AAGTCCCACCTCGCCCCCCCCACTCTCGCGCCCCCCCGCCGGGGCGCGGGGGGGCGCCGGGGCGACGACTTTCGGCAGAAGCGCGACCCCGCGCCAGTCCAGTTTCAGCGCGCTAAGGTCCGGACGCTGAACAAGGCCAGCGAGCACGACCGCATCGCAACCCGCCTCGCGCAGAACCCTGACGATTTTCGCAACTTCCCCCAGCCCGCAGTCGTCGCCGGGGAAACCCGCGACATGCTCATCCGCATACCCTATAAGTCGGACCACATGGCCGGCGCGACCCTGGCCCTGCGCCGCCGCCGCGACGCGCCCGGGAAGCGGGCCGCCGCCCGCCACGACGCCAAGTTTGTTCCACGCAGTCGCCATGGAGCCGCGCCTTAACGCGCCGGGGCCATGATCGGCCGGCGCGCCTCCTCTCTGATGAAGGCGATGATCGTCGCTACGGGATCGACATCCGGAAAGGCCGCCTCCGCGCGGCCGACCCGCGCGCGAAACGTCGTTCCGTCCTCTGAGAAAAGCATCCGATAAGCGCCGCGCACGGCGTGAATCGCCTCGCGGTCGAAACCTCGACGCTTCATGCCGACAATGTTCAGCCCCGAGAGGACCGCATGATTGCCCGTCGCCGAGCCGAAAGGGATGAGATCCGCCGCAACCGCCGCGCAGCCGCCGACAAAGGCGTAGTCGCCTATGCGACAATGTTGGTGCACGGCGCAAAGGCCGCCGAGAAACGCATGATTCCCGATACGGACGTGGCCGCCGAGCGTCGCATTGTTCGCCAGGACGACATGGTCGCCGACGACGCAATCGTGAGCGACGTGGGAGGCGGCCATGAACATGCAGTCCGCGCCGACGCGCGTGATCCCGCCGCCCGCCACGGCGCCGCAATTCAACGTTGCGTGCTCGCGGATAGTCGCCCGCTCACCAACGATAAGGCGCGTTTCCTCGCCCGCATGCGCGAGATGCTGCGGCGGGCCGCCGAGGACCGCGAAAGGATGAACGATCGACAGCGCGCCTATTTCCGTCCGCCCGCTGATTACGACGTGGGAGAGGAGACGAACGCCCGGGCCGAGGCTCGCCTGCGCGCCGACGATGCAATAAGGGCCGACGACGGCGCCCTCGCCCAGACGGGCGCCGCTTTCGACGAGCGCGGTGGGATGGATTTCCATGAACTGAAGACGAGCTCAGCCGGGCGGGGTCGCAAGCATCGCCGCGAACTGCGCGTCGGCGACCTTGGCGCCGTCGACCGTCGCGACACCCTCGAATTTCCACACGGGCGGGCGCTTTTGAACCGCGCGCACCGAAAGTCGCAATTGATCCCCCGGAACCACGGGCTTGCGAAAGCGCGCCCTGTCGACGCCCATGAAGAGGACGAGCTTGCCCTCGACGTCGAGTTCCTCCGTATAGGATGTGAACGCCGCCGCGGCCTGCGCCATCGCCTCGACGATGAGAACCCCCGGCATTACCGGCGCCCCCGGGAAATGTCCTGTGAAGAACGGCTCGTTGAAAGACACGTTCTTCAGGCCGACCGCGCTGTCTCCGGCGGCGATGTCCACGAGCCGGTCGACGAGCAGCATCGGATAACGATGGGGCAACAGGCGCATGAGCTCGTTCACGTCGAGTTCGGTCTTTCCGGGTTCCAGCGCCATAATGCTCCGTCTTATTCTCGATGTCTTTGGGCGACGCGCTTCAGCGCCGCCGCTTCCTTGAGCCAACGACGCATCGGGCGCGCGGGAAACCCGCCCCAGGTCTCGCCCGCCGGAATGTCGCTCATGACGCCCGCCTTGGCCGCGATACGGACCCTTTCGCCAATTTTGAGGTGATCGGCAAGACCGACCTGGCCGCCGAGCATGGATCCTTCGCCGATGACGGTGCTTCCTGCGATCCCCACCTGGGCTGCGAGCACGCAGTGGCGTCCGATGCGGACATTGTGGGCGACCTGGACGAGGTTGTCGATCTTGGTGCCGTCGCCGACCGTCGTGTCGCCGAGCGCCCCGCGGTCGATGGTCGTATTGGCGCCGATCTCGACATCATCGCCGATCAGGACGCGGCCGAGCTGCGGCGCGGGCAGAAGACCCTCGGGCCCCTTGCGAAAGCCGAACCCCGCCTCGCCGATCCGCGCTCCCGCGCGGATCACCGCCCGCGCGCCGACGAGCGCGCAGCGGATCGTGACGCAGGGCCCGATAGTGCAATCCGGACCGATCTCGACGCCGGGTCCGATCGCGGCGTGGGCGGCGATCGTTGTTCGCTCGCCGATCCGGGCGTCGTGGCCGACGACGGCGAGAGGGTGGACGCGCGCGTCCGCCGCGACCCGAGCCGATGCGGAGACGCCGGCTTCGCCCGCGTCGGGGCGCTCGCCGTGGAGACGGTCGGCGATCATGGCGAAGGCGGCCCGCGGGTCCGCCGCGACGGCGACGCAGCCTGCGGCCAGCGAGCCCGTCCCGAGCGAAGGCGCCAATTCGCGGGTGGTCAGGCACAGCGCGAAGGCGGCGTCTCGCGCGCTTTCTACAGCCGCTTTCCTGTCGACGAATACGACCTCGGACGGCCCGGCCTCGCCAAGCGACGCCACGCCCGTCACTGACGGCTCCGCGTCGCGCCGGACGCTGGCGGCCGAGACGGGTTCCGCGCCGACGAGCTCAAGCGCGGCCGGCAGCGAGAGCGGCTCGCGCGTCAGGAAAAAACGGCTGTCGACGCCCATGAGTTCATCCGGCTCGGCAACCGGTCCCGGAGCTCGAAGGGGAATGCAAACGAACAAGCCGGCGCTTTGATCAGCGCCGGCTTTCGGAGTCCATGCAAATGCGAAGCGCCTATCTCTTCCGTCTCTTCTTGTCGGCGTCCTTCTGCTGCTCCATCGCCTGGCGCTGCAGTTCCTTCAGGTCCACGTCTTCGACCTTGACCTTCTTCAGCTTCTTGTCGAGGCGCTTGATGACTTCCTCCGTGATGTCGGTCTCCTGGGCGGCGTACATCACCGCGCTGCGCTCCAGCAAAAGCGTCGCGCCGTTGTCCTCGACGATGTCCTTCAGGATCGGACGCATGACCGTCGTGATCTCGTTCAGCGCCTTCTGCTCGGAGAGCGACAGCTCCCGGAGCTTGACTTCGCGCAGGGCGGGAAGCTGGTTCTGCTTGATCGCAACCTGCTGGGCGCGCTTTGTCCAGACATCCTCGGCGAGAAGCTCCCGCTGCTTTTTCAGGTCTTCGGCTTGTTTCGTGAGCTTGGCGACTTCGTCGTTCAGCTCCTTGTTGGCCTGTTCCTGAAGCTTCTCAAGCTGAGGCTTCATGGATTGACCCGCTTTCGACGCCGCGAAAACGCGGGCCTGGTTCAGGATCAGAATGACCGGAGCCCTTCCCTTGGACTGGGCTTCGGCCGAATTCGTCAGCGCCCCGCCGACAAAGAAACCGCCGACAGCGATAGCGACGGCGCCGGCAATCGCGGCGAATTTGATGTTCATGGCTCTTCAACTCCTTAAACTGCGACGCTGATCAAGCGCGCGGGCGGCGCTCGGCTTCGAAGCCGCTTTCGCGGTCGTCTAGAAATTCGTTCCCGCGCTGAAACGGAAGCCTTCCGTCCGATCATAGTCTTCCTTCCTGAAGACTTCCGCGATGTCAAATCGAACCGGCCCGAAAGGCGAATCCCAGCTGATGGACACGCCCGCGGACAGGCGGATCGAAAGATCGTCCTGAACCGGCTCGATGCAGTCCGGCGCCGGATTGTTGATGCAAAGACCCCCCGTGGCCGGATTGATGAAAAAGTTCGTGTCTTCGTTCAAAAGCTTCGTATTGTCGTCGACAAGGCCGACCGTTCCCACATCGGTGAACAGCGCAGCGCGAATGCCGTATTCCTGCGGCAATGGAAGCGGCAGCAACACCTCGCCGGAAGCAATCGCCGTGATCTTGCCGCCGATCGCCTGGCCGAAGATGGTTTTGCCGTCGCTCGTGCGGCCGGCGCCGTTCAGGAAGCGCGGCCCGAGACCGGCGACTTCGAAACCGCGGAACGAGCCGGCTCCCTGGAAGAAGCGATCGGAAAGACGCACGTCGTCGCCCGCATAGCCGTCGATGTAACCGGCGTTCAGTTTGAGGGCGCCGACGAGCCCGGCGAACAGCGGGTGGTAATAGGCCCCGTTCATCTGCGTGCGGTAATAGTTCACGTCGCCGCCGACCCCGGCGAGCGATGTCGAAACGCTTGCGCGCCATCCTCTGGTGGGATCGATCGGATCGTCGCGCTTGTCGAATGACAAGGACGCGCCGATCAAAGAGGTGACAAACTTGCCCCGTGAATCGCAGGTCGGCGTCAGGGCGTTCTGGATCAGATCGCACTGGTTGATGATAATCGCGTCGACGGTCGTCGGATTGCCGGCGGCGTCGAACGCGTTGATCTGCTCGACCGGCGGGATTTCCGTCCCCGGCACAACGATGTCTTCCGGCTCCTGATCTTGGGCGAGGAAATCGAGGAGATTGATATTCTGGTCGATTTCGACGTCGTCGCGCGTGAAGAGATATTGCAGGCTGCCGCGGCCGTATTCGGAAACCTGAAAGCCCGCGTTCAGGCCGAAGCCGATCCGGTCGCGGACGAACCCGGATTCGCGGAAATCGGTGCGGTTGTTGAACAGCGAGAAACCGGCCGCCAGGTTCCGATCCAGGAAATAGGGTTGCGTGAAGCGGATGTCGACGGCGCGGGTGCGCGAGGAAGCCTGCACCCGGAAACGCAGAAACTGCCCGCGCCCCATGAGATTGCTCTCCTGAATGGAGAAGTCGACGATGAAGTCCTCCGTCGAGGACACGCCGACGCCGACGCTGAACGAGCCGGTCGAGCGCTCTTCGACGGTCACGTCGAGTTCGGTGCGGTCGGGAGCCGATCCCGGCTTTTCCTCGATCTCCACTTCGCCGAAATAGCCGAGCGAGCGGATCCGCGCGCGCGAACGGTCGACAAGAACGCGATTGAAGGCGTCGCCCTCGGCGATGCGGATTTCGCGCCGAATGACCTTGTCGAGCGTGCGCGTGTTCCCCTTTATGTTGATGCGCTCGACATAGACCCTCGGGCCTTCGTTGACCTCGAAGATGAGATCGATCGTCTTCGTGGCTTCGCTGCGCTGCAGGCGCGGGTTCACGTCGACGAACGCGTAGCCCGTCGCGCCCGTGGCGAAGGTGATCGATTCAACGGCTTTTTCGACCTTCTCGCCATCGAAGGTGTCCCCCGGTTTGATCGGCACGAAACGCTGCAGCACGTTTTCGTCGAGCTTGGCGAGGGTCGTCTTCACCTTGACGTCGCCGATCGTGTATTTCGGCCCCTCCTCGATGGTGAAGGTGATGAAGAAGTCCTTCCGGTCCGGCGTAAGCTCGGCGACCGCATTGACGACCTGGAAATCGGCATAGCCGTTGCGGCCGTAATGCTGGCGCAAAAGCTCGCGCTCATATTCGAGGCGGTCGGGGTCGTAGTTCGCATTCGACGAGAAGAACCGCCACCAGCGGCTCTCCTTTGTCAAAAGGACGCCGCGCAACTCCGCGTCAGTGAAAACCTCGTTGCCGACGAAATTGATCTTGGCGACCCCGGTCTTCGGCCCCTCGTCGATTTCGTAGATGACGTCGACGCGGTTCTGGGCGAGCGGCTTGACCTTGGGGGTCACGGTCGCTGCGAAGCGGCCGGTGCGTCGGTAGACCTCAATGATCCGCTGCACGTCGGCCTGCACCTTTGACTTGGTGAAGACCGAGCGCGCCGTCAGCTGGATTTCCTCGGTGATCTTGTCGTCCTTCACGCGCTTGTTGCCGTCCAGGACGACCTGATTGACGATCGGGTTCTCCTTCACATCGATAAGGAGGACGCCGCCGGGCTGCATGGAGAGGGAAACGTCCGCGAACAGCCCCGTGTTGAAGAGCGTTTTCAAACCGAGGTCGATCAGTTGCGGATCGGCGCGGTCCCCTGGCGCGAGGACCAGATAGGAGCCGATCGTGTCCGCCTCGATCCGCTGGTTGCCGCGAACGGCGATCGACTGGATGATGGGGGCCGGTTGTTCCGGCTCGAAGAAGGCGCCGGGCGGGTTCTGCGCCGTCGCCTCGGCGTCCTGCGCTCCAGGGAGTTGCTGGGCGACAGCGACGGAACCCGCGACGAGAGCGATGATCAGCGTCGCCGCAACAACAGCGCTCGATAAGCCGCTTGCCGACTTGTTCTTGCTCATTCCGCCGACCCGAATTTAGCTGTTGTTGAAAAGGAGAGACGAGACGTCGTTCCAGGTCACGAAGACCATTAGCGACGCCAACATGATCAGCCCAAGCTTGAAACCCACTTCTTGCGCCCGAACCCCCAAAGGCCGCCCCGCAACGGCTTCGTAGGCGTAGTACATCAAATGCCCTCCGTCGAGAACCGGCACCGGCAAAAGATTTAAAAAACCGATAGACACAGAAACCACCGCGGCAAGGTTGACGAAGTTCGCGAGCGACACCTGCAACCGCTTCCAGAACGACGTCGTTTCGGCATAGGCCGACTCGTCGAAGCCTGAAAGCGCGGATTGCCCCGCGTACTGCGCCATCTTGATGGGACCGCCCAGATTGCGCGCGTCCTCCTTGCCGAAGATGAGCCGACCGAGAAACTTTAGCGTGCCGCTCAGGATCGCGCCGACCTGTTCTCCGGCGCGCGCGAGCGCATCGACCGGGCCGTAATCCGCCTGGGTCGTCGCGCCGGGCGCGCTGGCGATGCCGAGAACGCCGACCCGGCTCTCGCCGAACCGGCTTTCCTGCGTTTCGCGGCGCGGCGTCGCCTCCAGCGGGATCGTCCGTCCTTCGCGCTCCACCTCGAAATCCAGGGTCTCGCCGGCGCTCAGCATAATGATCAACTGCATGTCGCGGAAGGAGCGCACCTGTTTGCCGTCGATAGAGCGGACAACGTCACCGGTCTGGAAGCCGGCTTCCTCCGCGGCCGACGCCGCGCGAACCTCGCCCACGACCGGCGCCGTCACGAATTCGCCATAGGACACGTAGATGCCCCAGAAAATCGCCATGGCGAGCAGGAAATTGGCGATCGGACCAGCCGCGACGATGGCCGCGCGCCGCCAGACCGGCTTGAAATGGAAGCAGACCGCCTTTTCCTCCGGCGTCATGCCGCGCCCGATTTTGTCGGCCTCGTCAGGGTTCGGAAACTGCGTCGTTCCCAGGCGGGCTTCGTTGTCGCGCTTGTCGCCATCATTCGGCCCGTCTTCCGTTTCGCCCTTCACCTCGGCGGACGCGTCGGACGCAGGCCCCGCGTCACCGAAAAACTTCACGTAACCGCCGAAGGGCAGCATCGCGATCCGCCATTCCGTGCCGTGGCGGTCGGTCCAGCTGAGAAGCGGCTTGCCGAAACCGATCGAAAACGCATCGACCCGCACCCCGAGAAGCCGGGCGATGAAAAAATGTCCGAACTCATGGAAAAACACGATGATCGTCAGGAGGACGACAAACGCCGCCAGTGCGATCGGCAACACAAACAACTGTTCCAGCGAGAACCCGGCGAACGTCATTACAAATTCCTTAAGAGCCGTTCTAGGCGATTGTGGGGCGCGCCGTCAGGCGGCGGCTCTCGCGGCGACGGCATCGCGCGCCAGCGCCCGGGCTTCGGCGTCGGCCTGAACGGCTTCGTCGAGGGTCGTCAGGACCGGCGGCCCGTTGCGCCCCGCGACGATATCCAGAACCTGTTCCGTTACGCCTGCGATATCGAGGAATTTCAACCCCCCGTCCAGGAAAGCGGCCACGGCCACTTCGTTGGCCGCGTTCAAGGTCGCAGGATAAACGCCTCCATTTTCAACGGCTTCGCGCGCAAGCCTCAGAGCCGGGAAGCGGTCCGGATCCGGCGCTTCGAAATTGAGTTGCGCCACCTTCGCAAAGTCGAGCTTCTCGCTCGGGCTCGGCGTGCGGTCCGGCCAGGCGAGCGTCGAGGCGATGGGCGTCCTCATATCAGGCGTTCCGAGCTGGGCGAGAACCGAGCCGTCGACATATTCGACCATCGAATGAATCACGGATTGCGGATGGACGAGGATCTCGATCCGTTCATGGTCGACGGGGAAAATGTGGGCCGCCTCAATCAGTTCGAGGCCCTTGTTCATCATCGTGGCGGAATCGACGGAGATTTTCGCTCCCATGGACCAGTTGGGATGCGCGACGGCCTCAGCCGGGGTCGCGGCGGCCATTCTGTCCTTTGACCAAGTCCTGAAAGGTCCACCTGAAGCCGTTAGGATCAAACGCGAAATTCGATGCGGCCGCTCGAAATCAAACACCTGGAAAATCGCATTATGCTCGGAATCGACGGGCAGCAGGGCGCCGCCGGATCCAGCGACCGCCGCCTTGATGACGTCGCCGGCGCATACGAGGCATTCCTTGTTCGCGAGGGCGACCGCGGCGCCGCGTTCGGCCGCTTTCAGCGTCGGCTTCAGTCCCGCAGCGCCGACAATGGCCGCCATGACCCAGTCCGCCTCGCGCGCGCCCGCCTCCTCGATCGCGGCCGCGCCGGCGCCGATCTCGATCGCGTCATCGTCCAGCGCCGACCTCAGATCATCCCTCAAGGCCTCCTCGGCGACGGCAACGAAACGGGGCCGGAATTTGCGGGCCTGTTCGGCGAGCAGCGCCACATTGCGGTTGGCCGTAAGGGCTTCAATCTCGATCTCGGCCTCGCCGCGCGAATTGGCGAATTCAAGGAGATCGAGCGTGCTGACGCCGATGGAACCGGTCGAACCCAGGATCGTGATGCGCCGCGACGGCGTCCCCCCCTTGTCTGACCCGCTAGTCGAATTTTGCATGCCGGGCATTGCTCCGCCTTATAATTTGCCCAGCATCATATGCAGAAATATGACGAACGTCATCGCCGTCGTCGCGAAAATCATTCCGTCCAGGCGGTCGAGAAAACCGCCATGGCCCGGTATCAGGTTGCTGGAATCCTTGAAACCGAAGACCCGCTTGAAAGCCGATTCCGCCAGGTCGCCGAGCACCGAGGCGAGGCCGAGACTTGCGCCGATCGCGGCGAAAGCGAGCGCGCCCCCCTCGCCATAGGTCCATTTCGTCGCCGCCGCCCCGGCCATGCCGCCGAGGAGAACGCCGCCGACGACCCCCGACCAGGTCTTATCCGGAGACAGCGCTTGCGAAATGCGCGGCCCCCCGATGTAACGGCCGGCGAAATAGGCCCCGATATCGGCCATCCAGACGATGAAAAAGAGCGTGAACGTCAGTGCACGGCCGTTTTCTACGCTGTCGCGCAACCAGATGAGCGCAATGCAGGGCGCGATAATGTAGACGGCGCCGAACGCCGCCCAGCCTCGCCGGCCGACGTCGCGGGCGGCGGCGCGGGCGGCCGCGAGGGCGCCGACTGCGCAAATCGACAAGGCGACGGCGAACGCGTCCGCGGCGGCGGAAAAGAGGCCGGCCGCCCCGGCCGCGGCCAGAACGATGAAGAGCGCGGAGAACTCCCTCCCGCCGTCGACCATCCGCGCCCATTCGTAGATCATCACCGTCGCCATGAAGGCGATTGTCGCAGCGAAAACGGGGCCGCCGTAATAGGTGGCCGCCAGAGCGGCGGGCGCCAGCACGATTGAAGAGAGGACGCGCCTGAGGAGACTGTCTCTTCGCGGTGAGCCCCGCGCGGCGAGCTTCGGCTCATTGGCCGCGACCATCACGGGTCAGGCGCCTGTTTCGCCGCGGTCCCGAGCGGCGATCTATTTCGCGCCAACGCCGCCGTAACGGCGTTCGCGCATGCGATACTCGTCGATGGCGCGGGCGAACTGCGCAGCGTCGAAATCCGGCCACAAGACGTCCAGAAAGACATATTCCGCATACGCCGCCTGCCATAGCAGGAAATTGCTGATGCGCTTTTCGCCGCTTGTGCGAATGACAAGATCGGGATCCGGCGCCGCCCGGGTGTCGAGATACGCCTCGAAGCGGTCGGCGTCCAGTTCCTCGGCCTCGATCGCGCCGCGGGCGACATCCGCCGCGACGGCGCGCGCCGCCCTGACGAGTTCGTCGCGACCGCCGTAATTGAAGGCGATCTGAAGAACGAAGCCCGTATTGCCGGCGGTTTCCGCTTCGGCCCGGTTGACGAGCATCCGCAGATCGACGTCGAGATTGCGCCGGTCGCCGATCACGACGACCCTTACGCCCTCCTTCTTCAGGCGCGGCAGATCTTCCCCGATGAACTTGCGCAGAAGGCTCATGAGGTCGCGCACCTCGCCGGCGGGACGGCGCCAGTTCTCGGTGGAGAAGCTGTAAAGCGTCAGATGGGTGAGGCCCAATTCGCGAGAAGCCTCCACGGCGCGGCGCGCGGCTTCGACGCCCTCGCGGTGGCCGGCCGCGCGCGGCAGTCCGCGCGCGCGCGCCCATCGCCCGTTGCCGTCCATGATGATGGCGACGTGCCTCGGCCCGCCCGCGCCGCCGACGCCTAAGTCCGCGCCGTCGCCAAAAAGGGTTTCGTCAATGTTTGCTGCGGACTTCGCCGGCATTGTTCTCGCTCCCGTCAGGGCGGTCGATGGCGACAGGTTTACACCTGCATGATTTCCGTTTCCTTAGCCGCCAGCGCCTCGTCGATCCGTTTGATCGTTACGTCGGTCAGCTTCTGGATCTCTTCGGACAGTTTTTTCTGTTCGTCCTCGCTCACGCCTTCAGCCTTCTTGACGGCCTCCATGCCTTCGCGGCGGACATTGCGAACCGCGACGCGTCCCTGCTCGGCGTACTTACCCGCCACCTTCGTCAACTCGACGCGGCGCTCTTCGGTCAGGGGCGGCAGAGGAATGCGCACGCTTGTTCCGTCTACGACCGGATTGACGCCGAGGCCGGATTCGCGGATCGCCTTTTCAACGGCGCCGACCATGCCCTTGTCCCAGACCTGTACTGAAATCATGCGCGCCTCCGGCACGCTGACGGTCCCCACTTGGTTGATCGGCGTTTGCGAGCCATAGGCGTCGACCGTGACCGGTTCGATCAGGCTTGCGGACGCGCGACCGGTGCGAAGCCCGGAGAACTCGTTTTTCAATGCAGACAGAGCCCCGTCCATGCGCTTTTGCAGATCCTTCAGATCGACGTTGCCGGTGGTCATTTCGCTTTTCTCCTGCTCGTCCTTTAAAAGAGCCATTCTGGCCAAAGGAAGGTATCCGGACGGCGGTTTCGCGAGAAGGGCTCGGCCCGAGCGCGTCAATTGCCGCCGATGATCGTGTAGGTCCCGGTCCCGGTCAGCGCGCCGACGACCCCGCCCTGATGGGCGATCGAAAAAACGATGATCGGGATCGCGTTCTCGCGCGTCAAGGCGACCGCCGACTGATCCATGACTTTCAGGTCGCGGACCATCACGTCATGGTAGCTGAGGCTTTCGAAACGCTCCGCATGCGGGTCGAGTTTCGGATCGGCGCTGTAGACGCCGTCGACCTGCGTGCCCTTCAAAAGCGCGTCGCAGCCCATTTCCGCCGCCCTCAAGGCCGCAGCCGTATCGGTGGTGAAGAAGGGGTTGCCCGTGCCGGCGGCGAAGATGACGATCCGGCCCTTCTCCATATGGCGAATGGCGCGCCGCCGGATATAGGGCTCGCAGATGGCCGTCATTTCAATGGCGGAGAGAACCCGCGTGAAAAGCCCGATTCCTTCCAGCGCGTTCTGCACGGCGAGGGCGTTCATGACCGTAGCCAGCATCCCCATATAATCGGCGCTGGCGCGCTCCATGCCCTTCGCAGCCCGGCTGACGCCGCGAAAAATGTTGCCGCCGCCGATCACCAGACAGATTTCAACGCCGAGATTCTTGGCGTCCTTGACTTCCTGGGCGATGCGGCTCGCCGTTTCGAGATCGATGCCGTATTGGCCCGAGCCCATGAGGGCCTCGCCCGAGATCTTCAAGAGAACGCGCTTGTAACGGGCGCCGGCTTCGGATCCGCTGCGGGCGCCCGGCTCCGGCCGAGGTTCAGGCGATGTTGCCGAAATCGTCATGCCCTGCCTCGCAAGCGACATTCACAGCTGAAGGATGACGGCCAAGGGTGAACGCCGTCCTAAATGCGGCGTCACCTTAGGCTTGGTCGTTGAATATGCAAGGCGCATTCGCCCGGCGATAGACCCCGGGTCAAAGCGCAGCGCCGGGCGGCGCAGACCTGTCGGGCGGAGCGCCCCGAACGCAAGGCTCGCCCCGGCCGGTTCAGCCGCCTGGAACGGGGCCGCACCCGGTCGCGTCCCGATCACCGCGGCGGCGGATGCGCGATTTTAGCGCTCAGTCGTCATCCTCCTTCTTTTAGACACCCACGCCAAGCACCACCCAACCAA
>CAZBOC010000009.1:19203-23790 GCA_964493225.1 uncultured Caulobacterales bacterium
CGAAGGCGACAGGCGCGCCGACCTCGCCGGCCGCGTTCTCAATGACCTTCGACACCTTGTTTTCGCCGTCGATCACGAAGATCTGTTCGAGGAGCACCGATTCCTCATAGAACTTGCGCAGGCGTCCATCGACCATTTTCTCGACGATCTCTTCAGGCTTGCCGGAGGCGCGGGCCTGGTCGGCGAGGACCTGCTTTTCGCGATTCACGACCTCCGGATCGAGGTCGGAGACGGTCGCCGCGAGCGGGCGCGCGGCGGCGACGTGCATGGCGATCTGCTTGCCGAGGGCGAAGAGTTTCTCCTTGTCACCGCTGGACTTCAAGCCGACGATGACGCCGATCTTGCCCGCATTTTCGGTTACGGGGCCGTGGACATAGGAGGCGACGACGCCCTCGTCGACGGTGATGGCTGCGGCGCGCCGAAGGTTCATGTTTTCGCCGATCTGGCCGACCATTTCCGCGACATGTTCTTCGACGGACTTGCCGGCGCCGGGATAGGTCGCGGCCCGCACGGCCTCCACGGTTCCGTCGGTGGCGACGGCGGTTTCGGCGATTTCAGCGACCATCTTCTGGAACACCTCGTTGCGGGCGACGAAATCCGTTTCCGAGTTGATCTCCACCAACACGGCCTTGGCGCCGTCTCCCTGCGACTGCGAGGCGATCGCCACGAGACCCTCGCTCGCCGTGCGACCCGACTTTTTCGCGGCCTTGGCGAGGCCTTTTTTCCGTAACCAGTCGACGGCCGCCTGCATGTCTCCGCCGGTCTCGCCCAGGGCGGCCTTGCAGTCCATCATCCCCGCGCCCGTCGTCTCGCGAAGTTGCTTCACCATCGCAGCGGTAATGTCCGCCATCACCCAATCTCCTTGCTTTTCGGCCGTTGGCCAATCATCCGACTAGTAGGTTCCGGGCCGAGCCCAGGGGAATTCGATGCCCCGGTGGAAATCGGCCCCACAAAACGCGCCTGCGTGCGCCGCCATGGCGGCCGGCTGACCCGGAGGCGAGGCGACCCGTCGGGACACGTCAGCCTCTCGCCGTCTGTTCTTGCTGCGAACCCCGCCGCGGCGCGTTCGGGACTGCTGCTGGATTTCCTGCGGTGACAGGTTTTCCTGCGGTCGCCCGCCTGGGGTCGGACGCAATCCAGGAGGCGATACATGGCGTGTGTGACAATCGCATGACGGAAAGGAGGGTGACGCCCGTCGCAGGCACAGCACCCGCGCGCGCAGGCCTGTTCATCGTCCGACGGCCGGCGCGGTCAAGCAGGCGTTTCCTCTCCGGCCGGCGCTGCGACTGGCGTATCGACCTCCGGCCCGGCTTCCTTGCCGGGGCCCTCGGCGGGAGCTGTCCCGTCAGCGGCGGCGCCCTCTTCACTTGCTTCGCCGCCGCCGTGCGTCGCTTCGCCGAGCGCGCCCTCGGCAGGCGCGTTCTCGAACTCGCCGATATCGACGCCCAGCGCAACCTGGCTCTCTGAAATGCCGTCGATCACCGCGTCGGCGACAAGACCCGTATAGAGCGCAACGGCCCGCGACGCATCGTCGTTACCCGGAATGATGTAATCGACGCCGTCGGGATCGCAGTTCGTATCGACGACGGCGATCACCGGAATGCCGAGTTTTCTGGCTTCCTTGATCGCGATCGCCTCTTTTTTCACGTCGATCACGAAAAGAAGATCCGGCAATCCGCCCAGTTCGCGGATGCCGCCGAGAGACGCGTCCAGTTTTTCCTTCTCCCGCATCAACTGCAGCTGCTCCTTCTTGGTGAGCCCCGCGCCGCCGCCCTCAAGCCTGTCTTCCATGTCCTTGAGGCGTCTAATGGAATTCGAAATGGTCTCCCAATTGGTTAGCGTTCCGCCAAGCCAGCGCACGTTCATATAATATTGAGCGCAGCGTTCCGCAGCTTCCGCAATCGGTCCCTGGGCCTGACGTTTCGTGCCGACCATGAGCACTCGCCCGCCGCCGGCGACGGTCTCGCGGATCTTCACGAGCGCCTGGTGAAGAAGCGGCACCGTCTGCGAAAGATCAATGATGTGAATTCCGTTCCGCTCGCCGAAAATGAACGGTTTCATTTTCGGGTTCCAGCGATGGGTCTGATGACCGAAATGAACGCCAGCCTCCAACAGCTGGCGCATGGAAAATTCAGGCAACGCCATTTTTTGCTCCATCGGTTAAGCCGCCGCACCGCCCGAATCCGAAACCCTCTCGTCCGAAGGGCCCCGACACCGAGGATGGCGATGCGTGAGAATCGCCGCGGTGCATATCAGATCCGCCGCGTATTGCAATGGCGCGAGCGCAATTGAAATCGGCCGACGCGGCCGGCGACGCAAGCGGCCCGGCGGCCGGGCGTCCCGCTCCGGGGCGCATCATGTCAGATCAACATCGTTCACGCCGTCGACGGACCGCAAAGCGCCGCGCAGCGCGGGCGTGCAGGACGCCTTGACGCCGAGGTCGATCTCAACCTCGCGGCCGCCGCGCACCCGCTGCAGGCAAACCACGACATCGCCGCCCTCGCCGCCTTTCGGCTTCTTCACGCCGGCCAGACGCCGCCGCACGGCCTCGAGCGCCGCCGGCGCCGCCAGCGAAATACGCAGCCGCGCGGCCGCCTGCGCCGCGGCTTCGTCGAGCGCGCGAACGCCCTCTGCGGTCAGGCGCACTTCACCATCCCGTTCCTCAAAAGATGCGGAAAAGACCAGGAGCGCGCCCTCTTCGAAAAGATCGCGCGAGGCAAGGAGCACTTCGGAAAAGACCGTGATTTCGAATTCGCCCGAAGGGTCGGAACATTCGATCCAGGCGAAAGGCTTGCCTGATTTGGATCGGCGCTGACGCACGGCGCGCACCACGCCGGCCACAAGCCCCACGAAACTTGCAGAGCGCGCGCGCGCTTCCCCTTCGGCGAAGGTCACGACGCCAAGCCGGGCGAGCGCGCTGTCGTAATCCTGCAGAGGATGACCGCTGAGATAGAAGCCGAGCGCCTTGCGCTCGTCGTTCAGCCGTTCGATGGCCGGATTTTCCTCGACCAGGGGCAGACGCGGTCTTTGCAGGCCCGCCTCGCCCCCGCCGCCGGAAGCGACGTCGAACAAGCCTCCCTGATCGCTCTCGCGCTCTTCGGCGAAGCGACCGGAATACTTCAAGAGGAGATCCGCCGCCGCGAAGGCCTGTTCGCGAGACGCGCATAGGCCGTCGAAGGCGCCGGCCCTGGCGAGGTTCTCCAGCGATCGCTTGCCCGCCGCGCGAAGATTGACCCGCTCGGCGAAGTCAAAGAGATCGCGAAACGCGCCGCCGCGCCGACGCTCCTCGGCGATCGCCTCCATGGCCGCATCGCCGACATTCTTGATGGCGGACAGCCCGTAAAGGATTTCGCCGTCACGGACCGAAAAGTCGCTTTCGGAATGGTTGACGTGGGGCGGGCGGACCTCCACGCCGCTTCGCCTCGCTTCCTTGAGGAAAACCGCGAGCTTGTCCGTGTTCGTCCGGTCAAGGGACATGGACGCGGCGAGAAAGGCCGCCGGATGGTTCGCCTTCAAGTACGCGGTCTGATAGGCGATCAACGCATAGGCGGCGGCGTGCGACTTGTTGAATCCGTAGCCGGCGAATTTCTGAACCAGGTCGAAAATCGACGAGGCCTTCTCCGGTTCGACGCCGGACTGAGCCGCGCCTTCGACGAAGCGCGCGCGCTGTTTGTCCATCTCCTCTTTTTTCTTCTTTCCCATCGCGCGCCGCAGCAGATCGGCTTCCCCAAGGGAGTAACCCGACAGGATCTGCGCGATGCGCATGACCTGTTCCTGATAGATGATCACGCCGTAGGTCTCCTCGAGAACCGGCTTGAGGGACGGATGCAGGTAATCCGGCGCGACCAATCCCTGCTTGCGCTCGATATAGGTGGGAATGTTCTCCATCGGCCCCGGCCGATAAAGCGAGACCAGCGCGATGATCTCTTCCAGACTGTCCGGCTTCATCGCCCGCAAGGTCGCCCGCATGCCGGCGCTCTCCAATTGAAAAACGCCGACGGAAGCCCCTTCGCCCAGCATTCTGAACGTCGCCTCATCCCCGAACGGGATCTCGTCGCTGGACCGGGGCGCGCCGGCGCGCGCGGCGTCCTGCGACTGGATAAATCCGAGAGCCTTCTCGATCACCGTCAGGGTCTTGAGGCCGAGGAAATCGAACTTCACCAGCCCGGCCGGCTCGACCCACTTCATATTGAATTGCGTCGCAGGCATCTGCGCGCGAGGATCGAGGTAGAGGGGCGTGAGTTCGTCCAAGGGCCTGTCTGCAATCACGACGCCTGCCGCGTGGGTCGATGCGTGCCGATAGAGACCTTCCAGCTTGAGGGCCTTTTCCAGGAGCGCCGCGACGGCCTCGTCCCGGTCCCGCTCTTCGCGAAGGCGAGGTTCGCTCTCGACCGCTTCGGCGAGGGTGACGGGGTTGGCGGGATTGTTCGGGACCAGCTTGCAAAGGCGGTCCACCTGGCCGAACGGCATGCCGAGGACGCGGCCGACGTCGCGCAGAACCGCGCGCGCCTGGAGCTTTCCGAAGGTGATGATCTGCGCGACGCGATCGGCGCCGTATTTTTCCTGAACGTAGCGAATGACCTCGTC
>CAZBOC010000010.1:0-22112 GCA_964493225.1 uncultured Caulobacterales bacterium
CAATTTTCTCTGTGGTCGCTTTTTTTCTCTTTAATTTCTTCTGCCCGCCCTCCCCCCGCGCCGCCGGGCGCGAGGCGCCACCATGCGCCCGTCGCCGCGTCCTCGGCGTCCTCCATCGTCCCCGCCCAGAACCCGCCTTTCGGGTCGACCTTGCCGTCGTTGAAGCGATTGCCCGGTTTATCCGCCTCCGGATCGGATATGGCCTCGAGCGCGACGGCGTTTTCGCCGATTTCGAGGCGATGGAACCCGGAGCGGTTCGCGCAGACATAGCCGCCGCCCTCGGCGAGGCCGACGGCGCTGAACATGTCCGGCGCGTCGAAACGACGATTTTCCTCCGTTTGCGGATCGTAAAGGAAAATGGCGCCGCCCTTGATGTCGAGCCAGATCAGCTTTTTGATCCGGGGGTCCCAGAGCGGGCCTTCGCCGAGCAACGCGCCAGCATCGGCGACGCAGCGCACGGAAGCTATGTCGATCGGTTCGGGCATCAGACGGGATCATGGAGACGTGAGAGAACGCCGCCGTCTGCGTAGACCGTCGCGCCGGTCATGAAGGACATCGCGCCTGACGCCATCAGGACGGCGATTTCGCCGATTTCTTCCGGGCTCGCGATGCGGCCCGCGGGATGGAAAGCCTCAAGCTCGTGATAGGCGTCCTCGCGACCTTGAAAGCCCGCTTTCAGCATCGCGGTCGCCGTCGCGGCAGGCGCAAGCGTATTGACTCGAATGTCCGGACCCAGATCGACGGCGAGCGCTCGAGTGAGCCCGTGGATCGCGGTCTTCGATGCCGCATAGGCCGCGAATCCCGGCTTCGTCGCCCGGGCGTGCACAGTCCCGATATTGATGACGGCGCCCTTCGCTGCTCTGAGTTCCGGAATGAACGACTTGGCGAGGAGAAAAGGCGCGATTGCGTTAACAGCGAAACTCGCGCCGATTTCCTCCTGAGTCAGATCTTCCGTAGGCTTGACGACCTGTAGGGCCGCGTTGTTGACGAGGACGCAGAGCGGCGCGTCCGCCGTCGCTTCGCGCACGGCGGCGACAAATTCCGCCAGCGCCTCCGGCTCCGCGGCGATCCGCGCAAGGTCTGCGGAAATGTAGGAGCCGGGCGCCTCGCCCTCATAGGCCGGCGGCCGACCCGTCGCGACGACATTGTAGCCGGCCGTTCCGAACGACCGGGCGATCGCCTCGCCAATGCCGCCGGGCCGCGAGACGCCGGTCACCAGGACGCTGCGCGCCGCCGTCATGGGGCGTTCACGATCGGCGTGTTGAGGAAGCCGGCGATCTTTTCGATCGCGAGGAGGCTCACCCGGCGCACGGCGTCAACCGTGTTGGAGCCATTGTGCGAGCCGAAAATGCAGCGATCGAATTCGCGCAGCCGCGATCCGGCGGGCAAGGGCTCGACCTCGAAGACGTCGAGGGCGGCGGAATGGACAATCCCTTCGTCGAGGCCCTGAAGGAGCGCGGCCTCATCGATCACGGGACCGCGCGAGACATTGACGACGCGCACGCCAGGCTTCAGCCTGCCGAGCAATTCGCCGTTGAACATGCCACGCGTCGCCTCATTGAGGGGGCAGGTGAAGATCAGGAAGTCCGCCTCGCCAATACGCTCCGGCCACGAAGCGATTTCGGCGTCGAGCCCCGGAACAGGCTTGTAGGCCGGATCATAGGCGATCACGCGCGCCCCGCAGGCGATCAGGCGACGCGCCGTCGCCGCGCCGATATCGCCGAAACCCACAACGGCCGCCGCCTTGCCCGTCATGGAGACGCCGCTCGGCTTCGGCCATCCGTTTGCGGAGCGGATTTCGCGATCGATAAGATAGGTTTCGCGCGCGAGGCCGAGCGCATAGGTAAGCGCGACATCGGCGACTTCCTCCCCGAAGACGCCGGGCGTGTTGGTCACGGGCAGCCCCAGATCCCTGAAGGCCGCAAAGTCGACATTGTCGACGCCGACGCCCCATTTGACCGCCGCCTTCAAAGCGCCTTTCGCCCCCGCCTCGATTACGGCGCGGCTCGCCGGATCATCGCCGATAATCCAGCCGTCATAGGCCGGCAAGGTTGTGATGAGTTCCGTTTCGCTAAGAGTCTGCGTGACTTCGGCGGCAACGCCTCTCAGCCCCTTGGCCTCGAACGCCGCGGTGAACTCGTCCATGAGCCCAAGCATGGGCGGACAGGTGACGAGGACGGATTTTTCGCTCATGGGACTTCAGCTCTCGGGCAGATCTTCGCCGGCGGCGACGCGACGCAGGATCGATTCCGCAACGAACCAGTCCGCGACCTCGTCGATATCCACCGATTCAAGGGCCGGCGTTTCGTGGAGCACGGGCTTGACGCCGATGCGCGCTCGCGTCTTTGCGAAACTTTCCGGCGTAAAAAGATAGCACACGGAATTTTCTTCCAGATAGGGCGGAAGGTCCTGCGTGCGGATGAGGTTCGCCGGATCGTGATTGATCGGCGCGCCCTCCGGCGTGTAAAACCGCGTCTGATGGCGCGTCACGGTGAAAAGCGAGTCAGCGCCGCCCACCTGCTCCGCCTTGACAAACGCGTCGATCATCGCCTCGATCGTCTTCACGCTAAGGAGCGGGTTCGTCGTATGCGTCATCAGGTAATAGTGCGACGTCGTGTTTTCGACGTCGTCGCCGATGACGAGATTCATGGAGACGAAATCTCCGCAGATCTCCTCTCTCCGGTCCCGAATGACGACCCGGCCCTCCGCGTCGCCGTCCTTGAGACCGTTGTCGGCGAGGATAGCGCGGGCGTCCGTATTGATCACGACCTGATCAATCGCCGGGGTCGCAAGCAGCGTGTCGAGAATCCAGCGGAAAAGGGGCTTGCCGGCGATGTCGCGAAAATTCTTGGATGAGACGCGGGCCGAGTGGGCTTTCATCGGCAGGAGCGCTGTCAGACGCTTTGACCCTTCAATCATTGGAACGAACTTTCAGCTGGCGGACTATTCGGCGACCGCGGAAGATTCGCTGAGCGCCGTCGCGCCGCCCAGCGAGCGCGCTCCCGACGATTTGTGCGCTTTCGGATAGTAGTAGCGCTCCTTCTGGGCGCGGGACAGTTTGCGGTGCTCGTTATGTCCGCGATAGGAGCCCCAATACTGCATCAGGCGAAAGGCGAGGATGTCCCCGGCCTGTTTGAAATAGACCTTCGCCGTCAGCGCTTCTGAAAAATCATGGAGAACGCCGGCGAAGAAATAGCGCAGGAAATCGCCGAAATTGAAATGCACTTCCGGCATGATCTCGCGCAGGGTGAGCGCCTCGCGGTAATAGCGGCGCTTGACCTGGTTCAGCGTCTCCTCGTGGATATGCACGACGGGCGCGTCGGCGACGTAGGCGATCCTCCCGCCGTTCCGGATGACTTCCTTGCCGAAGACCATGTCTTCAAGGCCCGTGACCGCTTCATCGAATTTGTGTTCCGACCAGACCTTGCGCGTCGTCGCGGAGTTGGCGTTATTGGCGAAAAAGTCAGTGTCGGAAACCCGGCTGTGATCGGGGAAATACTGCGCGAAAATCTGGTGCTCGGAAAAGCGCGTGACAGCGTGACCGATCTGGCGGCCATAGGCGTACTCGGCTCGGCCTTCGACGAGCGGCGCGATCAGACGCCGGAGCCAGTTCCTGTCGGCCGGAACGCAGTGGGCGGAAATGAAAACGAGGTAATCGCCGGTTGCGAACTCGCAGCCCAGATTCAGGGACCGTCCGAAGGTGAACTCCGATTTTGGAATATGCGTGACGCGCGCCCCGTAGGCTTCGGCGATCTCGATCGTACGGTCGGTCGAGCCGGAGTCGACGAGTACGATCTCAAGCTCCACGCCGTCGAGGATTTGCGCGCGACAGGCGGCGAGGGCGTCTGCGAACCATTTCTCCTCGTTCAAGGCGCGGAAGACGATGCTCACGCGCGCTTTCGCCGATAGGGCCATGGCCGCACTCCGTTAACGCTGTCGCGGGTTATGTCTCAATTGTCGGGCGATTTGAAGCCCTTGGGAATGTCGGCGCTGTCGTCCGCCGAGCCGCATGACCCGGCAGCGGTCGCAAGGCGTTTCAGTTCATTGTGCAGGGCATTCAGCTCGTCAATCTGTTCGGCCTTGAAACGTGAAATCTTTTCAAGGCCGTAGGCGATCAAAAGCAGAAAGAGCGCAGTCCCGGCCCCGCCGGCCCAGATCAGCGCCCACCACAGCGCGCCGAAGCCAATCTCAGTCGCCCCGAAAACCGCCGCCGCCGTCAATACTGCGAGAAAAACCGACGCCGCCCAAAGACGACCGAAAAGCGCCGCCGGAAGCCAGCGGGCGAACAGGAGCGCTTCGGCGAGGATCGGATGATGAACCATGAGATGCTCCTTCAGTCGCGTTGCGACGGACTTTGAGGGCGCGGCCCCGGGCGGGTCGGCGGCGCTTTCAAGCGCGGCGGCGATGCGCGCGTCGTCGAGCTCGCCGCGGATCGCGACGAGATTGCCCCAGGCCCCGGCCGGCGTCAGGCACGGATACGCCCGCAGACGCCGCCATTCGTGGGCCCCTCCATAGCGTTCCACGGGACGCCATTCGCTGAGGAGAACGCCGTAGCCCGCGGCGATGAAACGCGCGGCGAGGTCATGGACGTCATATCCGATCGACGTTGTTTTCGCGTCGTCGAATTCCGCGACGATGACGCGCGGCGCGAACCGATCGAGATCGACGCCGTCAAGCACCGCCATCTCGTGGCCTTCCACGTCGATTTTCAGGAAATCAACGCCGCGCAGACCCTCGCGGGTCAATGCGCCGTTCAAAGTGGTCACGTCGACGCGCGCCGCCTCGCGATGTGAGGGGTGAAACGCATGGAGGCTGCTGATGCCGGTGCTGACGGCGGAGCCGTAGAAGCTGACGCCCGCCCGCTCCTGAGCCCCGATTGCTTCCGGAAAAATCAAGACGTTCTGGTGCGGGCGATAGCGCTCGATAAGCGCGCGGCGATTCTCGGGGTCCGGTTCAAAAGCGAAGACGCGCCAACCGTCTTGGGCGAACGGCCGAAGCGCGCCGCCATGGTGGGCCCCGACGTCCACCATGATCCGGCTCGCCGCCGCGACACCGGGCTCCTGGCCCAGATAGGCGCGCGCAAAGCGGCATTCATCGATGCGCGTGCATTCTGAGCGCCAGATCCGCGGCGGATCAGCGAGGCAGGCGGCGAGGTCGATTGCGAAACCGGCTTTGGCGCGCCCGAGATCGAATGCGTCGAAAGCGAACCGGCGCCCCGCTTCGCCGAGGCGCGCGCGTTTCTCCTCGTTTTCGCAGAGGTCGCGCACAGCGTCGGCGAGCGCTTCGGCGTCGTCTTCCACAACGCAAGACGCCGCCCCGCTGTCTTCGAGGAAGCGAACCGTCTCAATCTCGCGCGGCCCGAAAACAAGGACGGCGGCGCCGGAGGCGAGGGCCTCGGGCGCTTTGTTGGCGAACGAGTATTTCAGATAGCGCCGCGTCGCCACGTCGAAGTTATAGGCGATCAGGACAATGTCGGCGTCGATCAGCCAATTGCGATACGCGGCGGGCGCATCGCTCGATGGAGATATCGAGACATGTTCGAGCCCCCGGAATCTATCGCCCGCCTGATCGCACCAGTGCGGTTGCGTCCGGATTTCAAGCGAGATGTCGAGCCCCGCGGAGCCGAGACCACTGACGACGCCGGCCGCCTTCAAGACGCTCTCGCAGGTCGTGTCAGGAGCAAGGGAGCCGGCGTAACGCATGACGATCCCGGAGCCCGCCCCGCGAGCGCGTTCCCTGCGCCGCCATTCCTCTGGCCGCACGCCGTTGCGCGCCACCTTGAACGGCGCGCCATAGCGTTCCTCGAAAGCGCGCGCCATCGAATCGGAGATCGCGTAGTTCACCCCGGCCGATCGCGTCAGCAGGCGCAGATCGCGATCGAGCCCGCCATGGGCGGCCGGATCGGCGGCGCGCAGGCGCTCGGGCCAATCGTCCATCAACCAGATGATATGCGGTGCGCCGTGATCGGCGATGATTTCCATGGCGAGCGCATGCAGCCGCGGCCGCTCGGCGACGGGTCGATAGAGGATGATCTCCGGGTCGAAAGCCGCGCATTCCGTGCGGATCTTCCCGCCCGTGACCGCGCCCTTCGCGAGGGAGAGCGGCCTTATCAGCGACGGCGTTCCCCGAGCCTCCTCATGCAGCTGGATGATCCGGTCCGCGGGCCATTCCCCGAAATAGACTTCCTTCAGCGCCCCCGTCGCCGACACCCCGCCGAGCGGCGTCATGTCGACGAGCAATAGCCGGGGCGCGGCGGCGGTGGCGGAAGTCATGGCGGCGGGCCCGTGCAGTGGAGACGAACCGGCGCACCTAGTCTTAATTTTGGGTCATTTGCAAATGCCGTCGATCCGGGGCATCCGCGCGTGAGGGCGAACGCAATCGCGTTTCACCGCGCCGGGGAGCAGAACCGATCCCGATGATCAAGACCGACGAAAAGACGCTGTTCCTGCTCGGCAACGGCCCGTCCCTGAAGGGGGTCGATCTGCGCTGTCTTGACGGACGCGCGACGCTCGGCATGAACGCGGCCTACAGATACTGGCGCGAAATCGGCTGGCGGCCGACATATTACGCATGTCTCGACACGGTCGTCGGCCTCTCCCACAAGGAAGAGATCGCCAGCCTCGTCGCAGAGCGCGGCGAGGGGGCGATCCGTCGGTTTCTCCTGCGGCGCAATCTGATCGAAGCGTTGGGCGCGGCGGGCGCGACGCGGCGCGTTGAGAATTTCGACGCCTTGCGCACGCAGGACGAGGCGCTCGGGATCGATCCGATCACCACGGGCAGTCACGCCGCGCTTTGGGCCGCGCGCCTCGGCTATCGCCTGATCGTGTTGCTGGGGATTGACGGACGCTACAAGGAAGTGGTCGACGGCGCGCGAGCGGCCGGCGGCATTGAGCTTGAGATCGTCGCGCCCCGCGAGAACCCGAATTACTTCTTCGATGGCTATCAGCGCCCCGGCGACCGCTACAATCTGCCGAACCCGCGCCCCGACTTGCACCTTGAAGCCTGGGCCAACGCCGCCCGCGCGTTGGAAGCGACCGGCGCGAAAGCGGTCAACGCAAACGCCCGATCGGCGGTCCGATGCTTTGATTTCGCGGACCTCGATGCGCTCCTCGAAGGCGGACCCGTCGTGCTTACCCCGGCTGAACGACCCGCAAGGCCGGCGGCGCGTCCCGAGGCGACCCGCTCATCTGGTTTCCCTTCTCCGAGGCGGCCGGGAAAGGCCGTCGCCGGCGTCGCCCTGGCGGCTTCAGCCAGTATGGCGGCCGCGATGCGCGCGCCCGGCGCGGACGGCCCCGCGCTGGCGCTGGTCGGCTTTTGCCTGTGCGCGATCGCGCTTATGGCGCTCTATCTGCGCCGCTCGATCAGCGTGCAAATCAATGAAGTCGCCGGGCGCGCGGCGAGCCTCGCCGAGCGCAAGACCGAATTGCGCCGGCAGCTGGCTATTGCGCGAAACCCCGACGCATAGGAGCCTCGCCAGCATGTTCGTTCGCCGTTCGTCCGAAGGCCCTGTTCGATGAGCCGCCTCGTCTCAGCTGCGGAGCGGCTCGGCGCATGGTTCCGGGGAGAGGTTCTGCCGCTCTGGATCGAGGCCGGTTACGACCGCGTTCGCGGCGGCTTCTTCGAAGCGCTCGATTTCGAAGGCCGGCCAATCGTCGGGGCGGAGCGCCGGGTGCGCGTTCAGGCGCGCCAGATTTACGTCATGTCCCGCGTCGGCGAATTCGCCTGGCACGAGGAGGCCGAAGCCACAGCGCAGGCTGGCTTCGAGTATTTCCTGACGCGCGCCTGTCCGGAAGGCGGCTCGCGCGGCTGCGTCCATCGCCTGTCCGCCGACGGCGAAATCATCGACGCGCGGCGCGACCTTTACGACCAGGCGTTTCTCCTGTTCGCCTGCGCATGGCGTTGGCGGATAGCAAAGGACGAGCGTGCGCGATCCGCCGCCGAGGCGACCGCCGCGTTTCTGGACGAAGAGCTCGCCTCGCCCCATGGCGGCTGGCGAGAGGACGATGCGAACGCCTCCCCCCGCCGACAGAATCCGCACATGCATCTCTTCGAAGCCTTTATGGCGCTGTTCGACGTTTTGGGCGATCGCCGTTTCGCAACGCGCGCCGACCACGTTTTCTCCCTTTTTACCGATCGGTTCCTTGACGGGGAAAGCGATATATTGCGCGAATACTTCACCGAAGCGCTGGAGCCTGCGCCGGGAGAGGCCGGACGGCGGATCGAACCTGGCCATATGGCCGAATGGGCCGCGCTTCTGAAGCGCTACGGGGCGATCCGACCGGCCGACGTCGCCGACCTCCCCAGCCGTCTCTTCTACCGGGCGCGGGAGATCGGGACCGGTTCGCGCGCGCCGTTCCTCGTCGACCGCGTCATGCTGGGCGCGCCGGCCGCCGGATCGCGCCGATTATGGCCGCAGACTGAGTTCTTGAAGGCCGCAGCGTCCCTCGCCGCGGAGGGCGACCCGGGCGCTGGCGAGGCCGCCGCCGACATGGTCGACGCCCTGATGGAGACCTATCTCGACACGCCGGCGCCCGGCCTGTGGTGCGACCAGTTTGACGGCGAGGGCAAGCCCTGCGCGCGCCACGTGCCGGCGAGCATTCTTTACCATCTGATCGACGCCGTCATCGCGCTGGAGAGCGCCGCGCGGTCAGTGCGTGGAGACGAGGCCGAGGGCTCCGCCGGGGCCGCCGTCCAGCGCGCGAAGGCTTGAAGCGTCGTCGACGTCCGTCAGAGTTTCAAGCGTTTCAATCGAAAAGCCCGCAGGCAAACTGGCGAGCGCGTCCGCACGGGCTTCGGGCGTCGACCAGCGCACGCCCGCGAAGAGACCGGGCGCCGCACGTCGCCGCGCCAGACCGATGAGCCAGAAACCGCCGTCTTCGGCGGGGCCGATGACGGCGTCGGCGCGCCCGAGAGCGGTGAAGGCCTCGCGTATGTGACGTCCTCGAAGGCCCGGCGCATCCGCCCCGATGATCACGACCGGACCGGCAGGCGCGGCCCTGATCGCGGCGGTCATGCGATCGCCGAGATCGCCGCGGGCCTGCGCGACCTGCTCCAGGGTCGGCGGCCAGATATTGGCGAACCCGCCCGCTGCGCCCGGCGGGTCGATCGCAAGGCGCGTGCGCCACGGTCCGGAACGCGCCCGCGCGATCGTCCGGGCCGTCATGGCGCGAAAAAGCGCGGCCGCCCGCCCGCAGCCGATTTCCGCGCCGAGGCGCGTTTTCACCCGCCCCGCGACAGGCGCCTTCAGGAAAATGATGACAAGGCCCCTCATCGCGAAGCGTAATCCCGCGCGAGATCGGCCGGGGCGCGCCCCATTTTGTAACGCGCCACCCGGATGAAATTGGCGAGAACCTGGCGCGCATAGCCGTTGCGACGATAGCGCTCCGCGGACGTCACCGCGCGCGCGCGGAAGAAATGCAGCGCCCGGCGGCCGCGCTTGGCGACGATGCGCTCGACGAAGTCAACATCCTCGAACAGGGGGTGATCGCGATACCCGCCCGCCTCCGCGTAGAGCGATTTCGAGATGAACAGACCCTGGTCGCCATAGGGAAGAAGAAAAACGCGCGACCGTATGGCGGCCCCCGAAGCAACAATCCGTGCCCGGATGTCATCATGGTCGAAGGCGAGGGAAAAGACGCCGGCGCGGGTTTCGTCGTCCATGCGGGCGCGCGCTTCATCCGCCCACGTCTCTTCAAGGACCGTATCGGCGTGGAGGAACAGGAGCCACGGAGCCCGCGCCGCGTCAGCGCCAGCGCGCAGTTGAAGACCGCGGCCCCTCGCCGTCTCCATCACGCGGGCGCCCGCCGCCTCCGCCAATGCGCGCGTGCCGTCTGTCGAGCCGCCGTCGACGACAACGACCTCCTTGAGGAGACCGTCGAGGGCGGCGGGCGCGAGCGCGGTCAGGCATTCCGCGAAGCGTGGAGCTGTGTTCAGCGTTGGGATCACGACGGAGATCATGCTCCCAGCGCTAGCCGGATCGACGCGTTCCCGGAAGACCTGTTGAGGAATAATGAAAAATTGTTCTTGATTTGTTCCTTTCCGCGGGCAAGGATGGGGCATGGCACGCGCTGCGCACCTTCCCTTCCGCCCCCGAGGCCAGAGCCCGGCCGGCCGCGTCTCCGCAAACGCCCCCGGAGACGCGAACGGGGCGCCGCCCGCTAGGGAGAAGGGGCGCGGCGCGTGCTCCAATGCGTCCGGCCGCTATGAATCGGAAAAGCGCGAGGCGTTCGACGACTGTTGGGAGGCGGGCGGAGAGGAGGGCTCGGCCAAGACCAATGTCAGCATCGAATACCCGAAGAAGATCATCACCTTCAACAAGTCGCCCTTTGTCGGTTTCGACCGCTCCATCAATCCCTATCGCGGATGCGAGCATGGCTGCGTTTACTGTTTCGCGCGGCCGACCCACGCGTATCTCGGCCTGTCGCCGGGGCTGGATTTCGAGCGCGAGATCTGGGCCAAACCCTCCGCGTCCGATCTTTTGCGCAAGGAGCTCTCCAATTCGAATTACCGGCCCCGCGTCGTCGCGATGGGCGCCAACACGGATCCCTACCAGCCCGTTGAGCGCCGGCTCAGGATCATGCGGGGCCTGCTCACGATTTTCGCCGCTTTCAATCATCCCGTCACGATTCTGACGAAATCACTTCTGGTCGCGCGCGACGCCGACATTCTGGCGCCGATGGCGGCGCTGAACCTGACGCGCGCGATGATTTCCATCACCACGACCGATCGCCGTCTCGCCCGCTCCATGGAGCCGCGCGCCTCCTCGCCGGAAAAGCGCTTTGAGGCGATCGAACGGTTGAGTCGCGCCGGCGTTCAGACGGGCGTCATGACTGGCCCGATGATCCCGGGACTGAACGATGATGAGATGGAGACGATCATGGAGAGGGCCGCGGCGAGCGGCGCGACGTTTTCCGCATACACCATACTGCGTCTGCCGCTCGAAGTATCGCCGATTTTTCAGGAATGGCTCGAGGCCTATGCGCCCGCCCGCGCCAAGCGGGTCATGCGCCACATTCGCGAAATGAATGGCGGGCGCAATTACGATCCGCACTGGTCGCGGGGCCGGGAGATCAAATCGCCCTATGCGCTCCTGATCGCGGGACGCCACGCCTCGGCGCGCAAACGCTTCGCCTTGCCGAGCCAAAAGCCGAGCCTCGATCTATCCCGGTTTCGCCCGCCGCCCGAGGCGACGCCGCAACTATCGCTTTTCAACGAATCGGAGGCTGGGTAATGGTTAACAGGGTATTAACGATGACTTGCGGGCTCCTTGAGCGATGGCGACGACGCCGAGTTTCAACATCGAAAGCGAATTCGACGGGCTTGTCGCCGGCGTCGACGAAGCCGGACGCGGCCCCTGGGCGGGTCCAGTCGTCGCGGCCGCGGTCATCCTCAACCCGGACTGCAAACCGGCGGGCCTGCGCGATTCGAAGACGCTTTCGGACAAACGCCGCCGCGCCCTTGCCGAAGCGCTCTGGAAGACAGCCAGGATTGGCGTCGGGGTCGCATCCGTGGCGGAAATCGACCGGCTCAATATCGGCCAGGCGACGCTGCTCGCCATGGCGCGGGCGGCCGCCAACCTGCCGGCGGCGCCGGCTGTCTGTCTCATCGACGGGACAACGAGGCCGACCCTGCCCTGTCCCGCCTACGCAGTCGTCAAGGGCGACGCGAAATCGTTTTCAATCGCCGCCGCATCGATCATCGCCAAGACGACGCGCGACCGGATGATGCGGGAGCTTGCGCGCGACTATCCGCCCTATGCGTGGGAGCGCAACAAAGGTTACGGGGCCCCGGCCCACCGCGCGGCGCTTCAACGCTATGGCGTGACGCCCCACCATCGGCGCTCATTCGCACCGATCCACAATATGCTGCACGCGGATTCAATTCAGAGCCTGTGCTGATCGTTAACCAAGATTAACGCCGCTGCGGGTCGGGCCCTTGCGCGAGCCGGCCAAGCATCTTTCGACTTGACGCAAGCAGGCGTCTGACTCACTGTGCCGATTCGATTAATCGGGAGACGGACAAGATCGCCATGGGCGCCCGCAAGCACTCAAAAGATTCCCGCGAGATCACCGCCGACCGCATCATCGCCGGCGACGCGGTGGAGGCCATGGCGAAACTCCCCGACGGGTCGGTCGATCTCGTCTTCGCCGATCCTCCGTACAACCTTCAGCTCAGCGGCGAACTCGCCCGCCCCGACAACAGCCGCGTCGACGGCGTCGACGACGATTGGGACAAATTCGCCTCCTTTGCGGAATATGACGCCTTCACCAGCGCCTGGCTCGCCGAAGCACGCCGGCTCCTGAAACCCGACGGGGCGATCTGGGTGATCGGCTCCTATCACAATATCTTCCGGGTCGGGGCCGGTCTCCAGGACGCAGGGTTCTGGATTCTGAACGACATCGTCTGGAACAAGACGAATCCGATGCCCAATTTCCGCGGAACGCGCTTCACCAACGCCCATGAGACACTGATCTGGGCGGCGCGTTCGAAATCGTCGCGCTATACGTTCAATTACGCTTCACTGAAAACGCTTAACGACGATCTGCAGATGCGATCGGACTGGTCCCTGCCGATCTGCACCGGCGCGGAACGCCTGAAGACCCGCGAAGGCGCCAAGGCGCACCCGACGCAGAAACCCGAGGCGCTTCTGCATCGGATCCTGATCGCCGCAACAAATCCCGGCGATCTCGTGCTCGATCCCTTTTTCGGCTCGGGCACGACGGGCGCGGTTGCGAAACGGCTTGGCCGGCGCTTCATCGGCGTCGAGCAAGAGCCGGCCTACATCGCCGCCGCGCAGCAGCGAATCGCGCGGGTCGCGCCCCTCGACCCGGACGATCTCGCGCCGACGCCCTCGCGCCGCGCCGCGCCGCGCGTTCCCTTCGGCGTCGTGGTCGAACAGGGTCTCCTTGCGCCCGGAAAACCGCTTTATGCGAAAAACCGCAAACACGAGGCGCGGGTGCGCGCCGACGGATCGATCGCCGTAACGGAGCCGAACGGCGCCACCGTCCAGGGCTCTATCCACAAGGTCGGCGCCCATGTGCAGAACGCGCCGGCGTGCAATGGCTGGACGTACTGGCACTACGAGGAAAAGACTGGCCTGAAGCCGATAGATTTCCTGCGGGAGAAAGTCCGGGCGCGCATGAAAGCCTGAGGGTCCTCAAACACCGGCGCGGACCATCGCGATCAGTTCCGGGATGAAAGGGCGCTGCGACAGGCGCGACGCCCCAAAGCCGCCGGTCGGCGATGCGGTGATCGCGGCCGCCGGCGCCGCGGCGGCGGCGGTCTCGAAATCGCGCCGCGGCGCTTTCGCGCGCGACGGGGCGGGAGCGGGCCGCTCGCCCGGCTGGCGCCTCACCCATCGAGCAGATCGCCGGCCGCCAGCGCCTTTTTCATGACCGTCGGGAGCCGGGCATCCCGCGGCCTGAGCCAGCGCTCGCCTTCGCGCGGCGCGCGGCGCGTCTCGGCGCGGAAAACGTCGAGCCGCAAATGAAAATGCGTGAATGTGTGGCGCGCCTCGCCCACCCGCCGCCAGCGCCGGCGTTCAGGCGCGCTGTTCTCGGGAGCCTCGGGCGGTTCTTCCGACCAGGCCGTTCCGGGCACGCCCAGCATCCCCCCGAGAAGCCCGTTTTCCTCGCGGCGCTCGAAAAGGACCTCGCCGTCCGCGTTAACAAGGATGAAGGCTGCGCCGCGCCGCGTCGGTTTGGGCCTTTTCGCCGCCTTCCGCGGCAGATCCGCCGCAAGGCCCAGCGCCCGCCCGGCGCAGCCTGCGCTGAGCGGGCACGCGGCGCAGGCGGGCTTTCGCGGACGACAAACGCCGGCGCCGAGGTCCATCAAGCCCTGCGCGAAATCGCCCGGCCGGTCGACGGGCCAGATTTCTCCGGCGCGCTCCCTGACCTCGGGCTTCGAGGCCGGGAGGGGCGCTTCGATCGCGAACAGGCGCGAGACCACCCGCTCGACATTGCCGTCGACGACGACCGCGGGGCGATCGAAGGCGATCGCAGCAATCGCCGCAGCGGTGTAGCCGCCGACGCCCGGCAGGGCGCGCAGCGCTTCTTCCGTATCCGGAAAAATACCGCTATGCGCGCCGGCCACGGCGCGAGCGCATCGGTGGAGATTGCGCGCGCGGGCGTAATAGCCGAGCCCCGCCCAAGCGCCGAGCACCTCGTCAAGAGGCGCGGCGGCGAGCGCGCCGACGCTCGGCCAGCGCGTCATGAAATCTTCAAAACGCGGGACGACGGTCGCAACCGTCGTCTGTTGCAACATGATCTCGGACAGCCAGACGGCGTAGGGATCGGGCCTGACGCCCGCCCTGCGCTCGCCCGGGCCCACGCGCCAGGGCAGAACGCGGGCGTTGGCGTCGTACCAGCGAAGCAGACGCGGACCGAGGCGCCTTCTGGCGAGGGAAATGCGGTCGGAGACGGATTGCGCCATGGCGCGCCGTTTATGCTATGAACGGGGGCCGACATCAAAGATCCCGCCGCCAAGCGAACGCCGCCACATGAAAACCAGACCCGCCCGCCCCGCTCCGCCCGCCATCTCCGGCCCCGTGCGGGCGGTTTTCGCCGGCCTCGCGCGGCGGACCCGGTTCGTCGACCCCGACCTTGGCGCGAACTGGGCCTCGATCGTCGGCGAGGACGCCGCCGCGCTCTGCCGCCCGGGACGGATGACCGGCGGGCGCGCCGACCGCACCCTCGAAGTCGTCGCCGCGAACTCGGCGGCCGCGGCCAAGGTCCGGTTCGCCAGCGAGGACCTGCGCGGTCGCGTCAACGCATTTCTGGGGCCGGGCGCCGTCGGCCGCATAGCCGTTCGCCTGAACGGGTCCGAAGCGGACCCCGCCGGCGCGGGCGCGCCGGCACACGCCCGGTTTCGCGGCGCCGGCCAGTCCTCCGGCGAGGGCCGCAGACAGACCCGGCCTCGCGCCGGGGGCCGGCGCGCGCGTCAGGCGACGCTTGCGTCAGCCGACGCCATGGGCGATGGAACGCCCAGAAGAACGCGCCGCGAAGGGCGGCGCTGCGACAGTCCCGCGACAAGGTCGCGGCCGCGGAAAGGAGCACCGCACATGATCGAGATCCGCAACGAGATCCGGGGCGCGCTAGCGCTCGCCCTGTCGTTTCTTGTCGCCGCTTGCGGCGGGGCCAATTAGGAAGGCGCGCCCGATGAAACCCCCGCAGCGAACGCCGCGCCACCTGCGGCCGCCCCGGACAGGTCGAAAATAGCGAACCCGGCATCGCTTGTCAAACCGGACGACATGGTGCTCGGCGAGACCGATGCGCCGGTGACCATCATTGAATACGCCTCCGTGACCTGCCCGGGCTGCGCAAGTTTTCACCAAGCCATCCTGCCCGGGGTGAAGGAGAAGTACATCGACACCGGAAAGGCCAAACTCGTCTTCCGCGAATTTCCGACGCCGCCGGTCGAATTCTCCTATATCGGCTCGCTCCTGGCGCGCTGCGCCGCCGACAAATCGTCGCAAGACGCCTATTTCGCCGTCATCGACGGTCTTTTCAGGGATCAGCGCGCGTGGATCTACGGAGACGATCCGAAGGTCGAACTCCTCAAGATCGGCGCCCAGGTGGGCATTGACGAAGCGGGCTTCGACGCATGCCTGAAGCGCCAGGACCTGATCGACGCGATCAACGAGCGCATCGAGGTCGGCCGCGCGCAATTCGAGGTGAGCTCGACGCCGAGCGTTTTTGTGAACGGCGAGCCCGCCCGCGTCACGGAGTTGAGCGCAGCCATCGACAGGGCGCTCGGCGTCCCGCCGTCGGACAGCCCGGCGGGAGACGCCGACGTCTCCGACCCTGAAGCCGGGGAAGGCCGACAGAACGAGGACGGCGAAAGCGCCGGGAAAGACGAAGGCCGCTGACGGCCCCGGCTTGGCCGAGCCCCAGAATCAGGGATCATAGGCGTTAAGTCCTCTTTAACGTTCGAGGCCGCCGCCGGCGTCGAAGGTTTTGGGCGAGCAACCTTGATCCCGCAGCAACCAAACGGCCGACCGTGAAATTCACCAGCATGCGCCTTGTCGGCTTCAAATCCTTCGTCGAGGCGACGGATTTCGAGATTAACGAAGGGCTGACGGGCGTAGTAGGCCCCAATGGCTGCGGCAAGTCGAACATCCTAGAAGCGCTGCGCTGGGTGATGGGCGCGACGTCTGCGAAGGCCCTGCGGGGCGACGGCATGAGCGACGTCATCTTCGCCGGCACGTCCATGCGGCCGGCCCGAAACTGGGCGGAGGTGACGCTCACGCTTGACAATTCCGACCGCACCGCGCCGGCCGAGTACAACGAGGAGACAATTCTCGAGGTGTCGCGCCGAATCATCCGCAAGGACGACGGCGCGCAGTCGATCTACCGCATCAACGCGAGGGAAGTGCGCGCCAAGGACGTCCAGTTGCTTTTCGCCGACGCTTCGACCGGCGCGAATTCGCCGGCGCTCGTCCGCCAGGGGCAGGTCGCCGAACTCATCAACGCCAAACCGCAGAACCGCCGCCGCCTGCTCGAGGAAGCCGCCGGGATCACGGGACTGCACACGCGCAGGCACGAGGCCGAACTGCGCCTGAGAGCCGCGGAGGCCAATCTCGAGCGTCTTGAGGACGTCACGGGCGAGCTTGAAAACCAGAAGGCCGCGCTCGCGCGGCAGGCCCGCCAGGCCGTGCGCTACCGAAACGTTTCCGGCGACATCCGGCGCGCGGAGGCGATGGTCGCCCATTTGCGCTGGGCCGAGGCGAAGGCCGCTGATGAACAGGCGCAACGGGCCCTGGAGGAGATCGCCGTTCATATCGAGGAGACGGCCCGGGCGGCGAGCCGCGCCTCGACCGCCCAAGCCGCCGCCCATGAAGCGCTCGATCCTTTACGCGCCCGCGAGGCGGAAGCGGCCGCAGCGCTCCACCGACTGACGGTTGCGCGCGAGAGCCTCGACGAGGAGCAAGCGCGCGCCGAGACGGAGATCGCCCGCCTGACAGCCGATATTGAGCGCCTTGGAGCCGACATCGCGCGCGAGGCGGATCTCGCGCGCGATGCGGATGAAGCCATCGAGACGCTCGCGCGTGAAGAACAGGGCCTGAAGGCGCGCGAGGGATCCGAGGCGGAGCGTATCGAAAGCGCCGCAAGGGCGATGCGGGAGAGCGCCGACCGTCTGGCGGAGGCCGAAAGGCGGTTCGACGAGAAGAACGCCGAAGCCGCCGAGATCGACGCCGGGCGGCGGGCGGCGGAGGCGGGCGTCGCAGAAGCCGAGCGCCGAACCCGGAAAATCAGTGCACAGATCGAAACCCTCCGTACAGAGCGTTCGGACGTCGCATTGAGCGAAGTCGAGGCGCGGGCGCTTGAAGAAGCGAGCGCCCGGTTCGCGGCCGCCGAGGAAGCCGCGCGCGCGGGCGAAGCCGCTTTCCAGCGCGCCGAGGAAGACCGCGCCGCCGCCGAGGCGGGCGAGCGCGAAGCGCGCGGCCCACACCAGAAGGCGGCGCAGAGCCTTGCTGAACTCACCGCTGAATGCGATGCGCTCAAACGCGTGCTCGCTGCAAACTCCGCCGGCGACTGGCCCGCCCTCATCGAAGCCGTCTCGGTCGCGCCCGGTTATGAGAACGCGCTCGCCGCCGCGCTCGGCGACGATCTCGGCGCGGCGCTCGACGCGGGCGCACCGGTCCACTGGTCAGACGCCGCCGCCCGCGCGGCGCATCCGCAATTGCCGCCTGAAGCTGCGCCGCTGAGCCGTTTCGTGAAGGCCCCGCCGGCGGTCAAAGTCAGGCTTGACGCGATCGGCGTCGTCGCCTCGGAAACAGGCGCGCGGCTGCAGACCTCGCTGGCTCCCGGCGTGCGGCTCGTTTCTCGCGAGGGTGACCTGTGGCGCTGGGACGGTTTCGTCGCGAGGGCCGAAGCGAAGACCGCCGCGGCGATCCGGCTTGAACAACGCAACCGCCTGAACGCGCTCGAAGGCGATCTCGACGCCGCCAGTGCGAGGGCGGATAAAGCCAGGGGCGTCCTCGAAGCGGCCCAGAAGGAGGTCGCCCGTCGTCAGACGATCGAACGCGAGGCGCGCGCGCTTTTCGCCGACGCGCGCCGGGCGGTGGACGCGGCGCGCGCCGCGCTGACGAAGCTGGAGCGCGACCATGAACGCGCGTCGACCCGCATCGCCTCTATCGACGAAGCGCTGCGTCGGGTGTGCGAGGACGAGGCCGACGCGCGCGCAGCCCTTGAGGCGGCCCGGTCCGCTCTCGAGGCGCTGCCCGATCAGGGTTTGACGGCGGCCGCCCTCGCCGAAGCCCGCGAAGCGCTCGGCTCGGCGCGAAGCGCCGCGGGCGAAGCGCGCGCGGCCCACAACGATCTCGCGCGCGAGGCGCAGATGCGCGCGGAACGCCTTGACGAACTCGCCCGTGAACGGGGCGTGTGGTCGACGCGCGGCGCGACGGCCCGCGAACGGGAAGGGGAATTGAAGGCGCGCCTCGACGCGGCCGAGACGGCCCGCGACGACGCCGCGAAGGCGCCGGATGCGATCACGGCCAAACGCCGCAAGCTGCTCGATGCGATCGGCGAGGCCGAGGCCGCGCGCGACGCCGCCGCAGACGCCCTCGCGAGCGCAAGCGCCGAAGTGACGCAGGCGGACAAAACCGCGAAGGAAGCCGACGCCGCGGCGGCGCAAGCGCGCGAGGCCCGCGCGCGCGCCGAGGCCCAAGCCGAAGGCGCGCAAACGCGGCTTGCTGAAGCGGTCGGGCTCGCCCACGAGACCTGCTCGGCCGCGCCGGAAGAGCTTCTCACCATCGCCGAACACAGGCAGGGTCAGGAGTTGCCCGCCCGCGAAGAGGTCGAAAGAAAACTGGAGCGCTATCGGCGCGAGCGCGAGAATCTCGGCGGCGTCAATTTGCGCGCGGACGAAGAGCTGGAGGAGATCGCCGGGCGGCTCGCGGAAATCACGACCGAACGCGAGGACTGCGAAGCGGCGATCCGCAAGCTGCGCGCCGCCATCGGCGGGCTGAACAAAGAAGCGCGCGGGCGCCTCGTCGCGGCCTTTGAGACTGTCAACCGGAACTTCGCCTCGCTTTTCACGCGGCTTTTCAACGGCGGGCAGGCCGAATTGCAAATGGTTGATTCCGAGGACGTGCTTGAAGCGGGGCTTGAAATCTTCGCCTCGCCGCCGGGGAAGAAGCTCGCCTCGATGTCCCTGATGTCGGGCGGCGAGCAGGCGCTGACCGCGACCGCGCTGATCTTCGCGGTGTTCATGGCGAACCCGGCCCCGGTCTGCGTCCTCGACGAGGTTGATGCGCCGCTGGACGATGCGAATACTGAACGATTCTGCCGCATGTTGCATGAAATGGCGCGAGAGACCGAAACGCGCTTTATCGTGATCACGCACCATGCGCTCACCATGTCGCGCGTCGACCGGCTCTTCGGCGTCACGATGATCGAGCGCGGCGTCTCGCAGCTCGTCTCGGTGGACTTGAAAAAAGCGACGCAGCTTGCAGCGGAATGAGGACCGCTAACCGCCGATAGCGATCAACCGGGCCGCGGCGGCGAAAACGCGCGAAGGCGGTTCGCGAGGCCTCGCCGGCCTTACAGCTGGTAGCCCGGGGTCGACATCGAGATCGCTTTCTCCTCCTCGCTCATATCCGCATGGACATCGCCGAAAAGAGGCGTGGACAGATAGCGCTCACCGGTATCGGGCAGCATGCAAAGGATCGTCTCGCCGGGCGCGGCCTCGCGGGCGACCTCGATCGCGGTCGCAAAGGTCGACCCGCCGGAGACGCCGGTGAAGATCCCCTCCTTCTGGGCGAGTTCCTTCGACCAGCGCATGCCGTCGGCGCCAGATACTTTTTTTACGGCATGGATCGCGCCGGAGCCGAGGGGCTCCTCAGCGATCTGCGGAATGAAGTCCGGCGTCCAGCCCTGGATCGGGTGAGGGCTCCAGGCGGGATGGCTCTCGGCGGGCGATCCGTCCGCATTGCGTTTCTGAGGCGCGCCGTCGCTGAAGAGCGCGGCGACGTCCGGTTCGCTGACGATGATTTTCGTCTCGGGTCGGCGCGCTTTGAGGACCCGCGACACGCCGGCGAGCGTGCCGCCTGTCCCGTATCCGGTCACCCAGTAATCAAGGCGCTCGCCCTCGAAATCGGCGATGATTTCCTCGGCCGTCGTGCGCTCGTGAATATCCGGATTGGCCTTGTTCTCGAACTGGCGGGTCATGAACCAGCCGTTCGCTTCAGCGAGTTCGCGCGCCTTGTTCACCATTCCCGTCCCCTTGTCGGGGGCCGGCGTGAGAACGACCTTGGCGCCGAGGAACCGCATCAGCTTGCGCCTCTCGACCGAAAAGCTCTCGGCCATCGTCACGACGAGAGGGTGGCCCTTCTGGGCGCAAACCATCGCCAGGCCAATGCCGGTGTTGCCGCTCGTCGCCTCAACGACGGTCTGACCGGGTTTGAGATCGCCGGATTTCTCCGCCGCCTCTATCACGCCGAGCGCGAGGCGGTCCTTCACGGATCCGAGGGGATTGAAGGCCTCGCATTTGACGTAGAGCTCCACGCCCGCAGGGGCGAGGCGATTGATCCGCACGACCGGCGTTCCGCCGATCGTCTCAAGTATGTTCGCATGTCTGCCGCTCATTCGCGCGCTCCCGTGGCCAGGTCCCCTCGCGCGGCAAATTAACTGCGAGGCCAGGCAAAGGGAACGGGCGCACGAGGACGTGAAGCGCCGGGGAGCGGCGCTTTGCGTCGCGAACTTTTTCGGTCCGTTATCAACGCTTTATCGGGCAATTCTCGAGCTTGACGCTGCGATGCGGCGCCGCTAGTTTCCGCGAAATTTCACAGCGGCGCGGGCTTCGATGCGCGTCAATCGGTAACAACATGGCGGTCGCAAGGATGGTTGCCGGCGCTGGCGAAGGGGAGCCTTCCCCGCTCGACGAGTTCTCCAAACGCCTCGACGCGGCTCGGGGCGAACGCCAGGAAGGCGGACCGGAGGAGGACCACGCCGAGCGTCGCAGCGACGGCGCCGATATCGGCCGCGGATTGCAGATCGCGTCCGAACTCCTCGCAGCGTTCCTTGTGGGGTTGGGCGCAGGCTGGGGCGTCGACCAGATTTTCGACACCGCGCCGTGGGGCATGCTCGGCGGCGTCGGCGTCGGTTTCGCGGCGGGCGTGCTGAACGTGCATCGCGCTATGGCGAAGCTTGACGAAGAGACCCCGCCGGCGGATGGCGGGACGCAGGAAGAATAGAAGCGCATGCTGGGACTGTTCGACTTTTTCGCCGCGGATCCGATGGAGCAGTTTGAGATCCACCCGATCGTTCCCCTCGCGTTCGGATCGCTGGATATCTCGCTGAGCAACTCCTCCCTCTGGATGCTGATCACCGTCGGGGCGGCCACGGCCTTCTTTCTTGCGGCCAGCCGCGCCCAGGCGCTGATCCCGGGCCGGCTTCAGTCGATCGCCGAACTCACCTATCAGTTCGTGGCGGACATGGTGCGCGAATCGGTCGGCTCGGGAGGCATGAAATTTTTTCCCTATGTCTTCACGCTGTTCATCTTCATTCTGCTTTCCAACTGGCTGGGCCTCTTTCCTTCCGTGCCCGGTATTTATCACACCTTCACCACGACCAGCCATCTCGCTGTGACGTTCGCGCTCGCGCTCCTGACGATCGTCATCGTGATCGCCTACGGCTTCGCAAAGAACGGGCTGAAATTTTTCAATATTCTGTTGCCGTCCGGAACGCCGTTGTGGCTCGCGCCGTTGATGATCGTAATCGAGTTCATCGCATTCCTGTCGCGCCCGGTCAGTCTCGCGATTCGACTGTTCGCCAACATGACGGCCGGACACGTGATCCTGAAGGTCTTTGCGGGCTTCGTCGTATCCCTGCTCGGCGCGGGAGCGGCGCTGAAGGCCGTATCGATCATCCCTCTTCTCGGCATTATCGCCGTCACGCTGCTAGAGGTGCTGGTCGGATTTCTTCAGGCCTACATCTTCGCGATCCTGACGTGTATTTATCTCGGCGACGCGGAGCACGCCGCCGACCACTAGAAACAGCTTTCCCACGCGGCAACCGGGGCCAACCGCGAGGCTGGGATGAACGGCTCAATGAAATTGATGGAGTGACAACCATGGACGCAACAGCCGCACGACTGATCGGCGCAGGCATCGC